>CACYXI010000034.1 GCA_902778265.1 uncultured Bacteroidales bacterium
AAAGAAATTGACGATATGTAATTTCCGTAGCTATTATGGAGTGAAGGAGTTTGTTTTCAGTAACAAGCTCAACCTTATCCTTGGTTCTAATGGCGATGGGAAAACAACATTCTTTGAAGCTCTTAATTGGGTTCTGACTCCAACGGAAGCTGCAAAGCAGAATAAAGAAGCAGATGTGAAGTTGGAAAGTCTGATTTCTGCAAAGATGTTAAGAAACCTGCCAGATGGAGAATCAGATAAGGTCTATGTGAGCATAGAAATAACTTATGAGACAAGTAAGTTAGCAAAGAATAAGATAATAGAGCGTTGCTTTACGGTAACAAAGAAAGCAGGAAAACCTGAGATATCAAATGTCTATCATGACTCCTTTGATTGCAGAGGTGGAAAGAAGGACAAGAAAGATATGCAGTTAAGAGGTGTATTGGAAACTGATGCGGCATTCCCTGCTGTTATAAAGAAGTATCACCTGTTCAAAGGTGAGGATAAGCTGAATATCTTTGATAATAAAGAGACATTGCAGAATCTGCTCGACCTTTATTCTGATGTAAAGGATATTGTTCCATTCAAGCAATTTGCCAGCTATGCAGAAAAAATGGCAGATAGAGCTATGGGGAAAAATAGAGATAAAGCGTCCAAGCAAGCTAAAGATCTTGAAGATGTCAACAAAGAGATCGTTCGACTGACAAAAGAACTTGAAAAGCATGAGACAAGGCTTTCTTCAATAAAGAAGGAGTATGAAGATGCTGAAGCTAAATTGGAGGGGTTGAAAGATGATATGGTTGCAATAAAGAAGATAGGAGAACTGCAAGATAAGCAGAAGGATTGGAAAAAGGAAATCCGTGTCCTTCAACGTTATATAGACGAAGAGTATGGTCGTATGCTGCTTGATTCGCAGTGGATACTTATGGGCTTTGCTCCTATATTGAATGAGTACAATCATAAGATGAGTAGTTTTCTGATGAGTAAGCAGAATATAGAGGAAGATTACAAGAAGAAGCAGGAAGAGGAGTTTGATAAAACTAAAACCGAAAAGGCAAAGACGGAACTTGAAAAGATAGCATGGAAGATGAACGATGTGGAGAAAATGAAGTATATGCTACATACACATCGTTGTGCTATCTGTGGTACCGAAGCGCTGGAAGGTTCTATTACATACGACTTTATCAAGCAACGTATCCACGATGTTATTGAGTTGCTAACTCCCAAACCAACAGATGAGCGAGTAGAACTGAAAAGGTATTTTTCTGCTGAGAATATCGAGGAACTGAAGAAAATGGGAGAAAAGCTAGCTGACGAGGAAAGTAGAACTCATGTTGATATAGAAGGAATACCTAATGCCATACAAGCTAAGTTTGACCAGAACCAGAAATGGCGCGATGGTATTGCAGAACGAGAAAATTTGTTGGAAAGAACCAATAAGAAGATTGCTCAACTTAATGCCAGTTCAGTCTCTGGCATTAACCTATTGGAGTTTGCCAACGATATAGAAAGCGTTAACCAATGGGTTGAACAACGAAAATTCTCTGGAACAGAAAGGAACAAACTGCTTCAGGTGACTATTCCTAAAGTGAAAGAAGAACTCCAGAAGAAACGTGAGGAACAGAAAAAACTGATGAAGGCTACTGGGAATGACTCCTTGTACGATGTGTTTATGTTCTTTCGCCACTTCTGTAATGCCGTTGAGAGTACAGAAGAATCAACAACAGAGGAACTGCTTAGGAATTTGTCGAAGAATGCTAATGTGTTCTTGTCACAACTGAATGTGGATGACTTTACTGGTGTGATCCGAATCTATATGCATAGCGGAAACTTGGCAATTGACTTGCAGGATAGGAACGGTAAGATTATCACTAATCCTAACACTTCTTTGCTTACAACAATGCATATCAGTATTCTGTTGGCAATATCAGAGCTCACAAAAGATAGCAGAAAGACGGAATATCCGCTTATCTTTGATGCTCCTACATCATCATTCGATGAAGGCAAGGATAAGTCGTTCTATGATTGTCTGAATGCAAATATTGACAAGCAATGTATCGTTGTGACCAAAAGTTTCCTGTATAAGGATGCAAAATCAGGTGAGTATGTAATAGATCATGAGGCTTTGAAGAAACTGAATTGCAAGAAATTCAGAATCAGGAAATTGTCTGATGGCTTTGATAAACTTGATATTGCAACTATTGATACACAAGTAACAGAAATCAAAGAGGACTAAGAAATGGCTACATTATATGAAACTTGGTTAAACAGAATAGATTCATACTATGAGGAGCGTTACTATGAGCCTGTAGTAGAAGCGTTGTGCCAGTACCATGGTGGTTCTGTTGATGGGCGTGATGGTAAAGGTAAAATTTTCAATGCTGGTTATGAAGTGTTTATCTTCGCTTTCTTCCTTGGATTATATTATGGAGAGCGAACACAGTTGAACGGTCCTAAGCGTAAATTCCGTATGGAAATGTACACTTGGGGAAGGAAATCAACGGAAACAGGTAGAAAAGACTTCACTTTGATTCAGAAGTATATCTTTGCTGCTCTCATTGCCAAATCTGATATAGATTTGCTTGCAGTAGATAAGGGAGAGCTGTCTTTGGATGATGCTTGTGATATACTTATGACAACACTTAACGAGTATGCCAATACAGGATTCCAACAGATTCTTCCACCAGGAAAAGAAGAAATAGACTCCAAACTTTTCGAGAACACAGGTTTGTTGGAGATGATAAGGAATTATAGTGGAAGGTAAATGTTTATTAATACTTCTTAGTTCAATTATCTATATGATTGCTGCTAAACTATAGTATAACCGCCCATTCCCTTCAAGAGCAGACTTGGGGAATGTACGGTTAATATCTTGTTACATTAAGGTATAATACTTATTATTGGTGTCTACTAAACTTTATACTCCGTTTTTGAGCACAATTATAGCGGACAATAATAAATACTAATCTGTTAAGATTAGGCGTTTGCCATCTGTTGATAATGCAATGTGATGAGCGAAGTCAATTTTTGTTCCATCATAGACAGATGATACATCGATACCGCGATGAACGAGTTCTGCTATTATGGTAGTATTATGTAAGGCACGTTGTGATGACCAGGCGCGTAAACCAACCTGTGAGTTGAAAGTGTTTATGAGGGATTGGAGTGGTGCTACAGCAAATTGTGCAGCGAACGGATTTGTTGCTGATAGTGCAACGGATGAGCTTTTGTTCATAAGACATTTGTTTTTGAAGTTAATTAGTCGAGTTTAATCTTCCGCATCGTACTTACCACCGTGGCATGTCATTGCTCGGTTGGTGAGTCATCTCTGATATAGGGATGCTGCTCTTGATGCTTATTGGGTGCAAAGATACTCAAAAAAGATGGATTAGTTCCAAAAATAGGTTTGTTTTTTGAACCATTAACACATAAAGTATTGCGGGAATGAAAAAAATGTTGTAATTTTGCATGGTCTTTTTCTGAAATGTCATCCCAATGTGGGTATGATATTCTATGAAACGATGAAAAAGCGGTCTTGATAATTAATGATTTTATATGGTGAAAATGAGGTGATGAAAATAGCAAATCACACCAAAATCACACCAATTTGAGGGTTGAGAAACTACTTAAAATTGTAAAATATTGATTATCAGGAAGTAAACGGGGTGTAGCGCAGTTGGTAGCGCACTACGTTCGGGACGTAGGAGTCGCCAGTTCGAGTCTGGTCACCCCGACAAGATGAGTGAAGAGTGAAAAGTGAAGAGTGAAGAATTTAAGTTAGTAAGGTAAACGCAAAGACTATTACCGATAAATACTAACTTAAATTCTTCACTCTTCACTTTTCACTCTTCACTAGAAGCGCTTATAGCGCTTCAAGCATTCTCTTGATAACCACCTGTGCAGAGATCTCGCGATTTGCAGCCTCTGGTATAACGAGAGAGTTCTTGCTCTCGATTACATCATCAGTAACGATAAGGCCACGACGAACTGGGAGGCAATGCAGGAACTTACCGTTGTTAGTCCATGACATGTGCTCTGAATCAACAGTCCAATGAGCCATTTCCTTATAGTCGGTCAGTATCTTGCCATATTTCTCAGGAACGGTAACACCAGGGCAAGACCAGTTCTTTGCATAGATGAAATCAGCACCCTCAAATGCCTTCTTCTGGTCATATTCGATAGTTGCACCCTCGGTGAACTTTGGATCAAGCTCATAGCCTTCTGGGTGAGTGATAACGAGATCAACGTCTGGTGCTGCGAGCATCCACTCTGCGAATGAGTTTGGTACAGCCTGTGGCAGACAACGGCAATGTGGTGCCCATGTGAGGACTGCCTTAACGCGCTCAGTAGTCTTGTGCTCCTCGATTGTGATGAGGTCGGCGAATGCCTGAAGAGGATGCACGGTAGCTGTTTCCATTGCGAAGACTGGCTTACCAGCATACTTTACGAACTGGTTTACGATAGTCTCTGCATAGTCGTACTCGCGATCTGTGAGACCTGCGAAAGAGCGGATACCGATAATGTCGCAGAAACTGCCCATTACTGGGATTGCCTCAAGGAGGTGCTCTGACTTGTCGCCATCCATGATAACGCCACGCTCAGTTTCGAGTTTCCATGCACCAGCGTTCACGTCAAGAACGATGACGTTCATGCCGAGGTTCATAGCTGCCTTCTGGGTAGAGAGACGTGTACGGAGAGAGTTGTTGAAGAATACCATGAGCAAGGTCTTGTTCTTGCCAAGATGCTGATAACCATAGCGGTTAGCCTTCACTTCCTGTGCCTCGGCAAGAGCTGCTGTGATGTCGCCAAGGTCTTTTGCGTTGAAGAATGTTTTCATATATGAAATTAAATTTTAAAATTAATATCTTTTTTGTGGAAAGTAAATTGAAAGAAAATTATATTCAGTAAATTATTTTTTATTGATATGCAGAAATATTTTCCTTTTTAATTTACTGGTTTAATTTATTCCTAATTTCTTCGCAAAGCTCAGACGCTATGCGGGATCCTTTTTAAGATCTACACCGCAAGGTGTATTTTCTTTAAGTGCGAGGTAGATCTTCGTTGTTTCTACGGCTGCACGTACATCATGCACTCGGAGTATGTCGGCTCCTCGGTCGAGGGCGAGAGTGTTGAGGGCGGTGGTGCCGTTAAGGGCTTCATCGGCAGAAGAGTCAAGGAGTTGCCATATCATGCGCTTTCTTGAGATGCCGACGAGGAGAGGGAGGTTGAACGTGTCCTTTAGTTCCTGCTGAGCAGCGAGAAGGGAGTAGTTACCTTTAATTATTTCTTTGCCAAAGCCGTAGCCGGGATCGAGAATGATATCCTTTACGCCTATTGAGTTGAGAACCTTTATCTTCTTAAGAAAAACAGAAACGGTATTCTCAAGGTCTGGTTGTAGAGACATAAGGATATAAGGCACTTTCAATCGGGCAACTTCTAGAAGTATGTCCGAAGGCTTGTCTTCGTTCACATCAACATCCACTTTCGCATTAGCATTGGCGGTATTGTTGTAGTAACCTCTTCCTTCTGAAATGTCATTTATGATATCTGCCCCGAACTCCTCAACTGCCATACGGGCTACTGATGGTCGGAAAGTGTCGATAGAAACGAGGGCATCTGGCTGCTCTCGACGGACAATGGCAAGTCCGTTACGCATACGGATAAGCTCTTCCTCTTCGCTGACATCAGCAGAGCCTGGTCGGGTAGAGAAGGCACCAACATCAATGATTTTTCCTCCTTCAAGGATTATCAGGTTGGTACGTTCTGCAATCTCTTGTTCTGTCTGCTTGCGACTTCCTGCATAGAAACTATCGGGAGTCACGTTGAGTATTCCCATCACCTGTGGTGTTGAGAGGTCTAATGTCTTGTTATGAACTGTAATCTGCATTTTAATTTCAAGAAAATTATCGTTTATGTGGCAGCAAGCTGCCATTTTTCGGAACAAAAATTTTTCGCAAGGCTCAACAAGCTACGCAAGTTCTTCATGATGACCAGAAAATTTAATCCAGAAAATTATAATTTTTAAATTATCTTAATTGCTTACTATGTTGTTGAGATTGTTCTTTGTGAGAAGTAGAAACTCGTCAAGTATATCAACGAACCAGTAGCGTTCACAATAAAAGCTTTTGTCACCAAAGTTTATTAATGCTCCACATTTGCTCTTGCTTATTCGAAGGTAGTTGAATAGCTGTGCTCTATGCTCTGTGATGATTTTTGAAACAGATTTGAGTTCCAGAACCACGTCAGAACATGTCACGATGTCTGCTATGTACTCTTTCTTTAATCGTTTACCTTTATACCAAGTGTAAAGCGTTTGTTGTGGTACAAATGGTATGTTCCTGGAGGTCAACTCCATTTCTAATGCTTCTTGATAGATGGCCTCTTCCATTCCTCTATGAAGGGTGTTGTAAACCTCCATAACTGCACCGACAGATTCATACAGTTGTATGTATTTGTCACGTGGCATTTTCTCGTATTGTAGAAGTTCATCCATTTCAAGATGATTTTTAGATGCGACAAAAAATATAATTTTCAGGATTAAATTTTCTGGTCATCGTGAATAATTTTTGTTCCGTCCCACAAGCACCGAAGGTGCGCTTTTATTTTGTGCGTGGGAATTTTCTCTGCAAAGGTAGAAAAAATGTTTTACAAACTTGCGTTAATTTCTGAAAAATATTTGCAGAAACGTGAAATTTTCAGTACTTTTGTGCACAATATGAAAGATGAAGAGTTCTTTCTGCAAAAATTGCAGCACCATGACATTAAGCCGACTGCCAATCGACTGTTGATTCTCCGCGCTATGTGGCGTGGGGATGAGGCTGTATCGCTTGCGCAGTTGGAGCGTATTCTACTCACGATCGACAAATCCACAATCTCGCGTGCTCTCAACCTATTCCTTCTTCATGGTTTGATTCATGCCATTGATGATGGTTCTGGCTCTGTGAAATATGCCGTGGATGGTGATCTCGAAAGGGATGACGATGAGGAACATACGCATTTTGCCTGTGTGAAGTGCGGAAGAACATTTTGTATGAAACAGGTTCATGTGCCGGAAGTTCCACTTCCTCCCGGCTTTCAGTTGCAGAGCGTTAATTATGTGCTGAAGGGCTTGTGTCCGGAATGCGCTATTATTAAATGAAAAATGAATAATGAAAAATGAAAAATATTGGCGCGTGCAATTTGTAACCTGTATTTTTCATTTTTCACTTTTCATTTATAAATTTATATTTTATGTTCCCATTTGAAGTAAAAGACGCAATTGATATTTTCCTTGTAGCGCTGATGCTCTACTACAGCTATCGGTTCATGAGAGAATCGAGATCTATCAATGTGTTCATCGGAATACTGGTGTTCATCCTCGTCTGGCTGTTGGTCAGTAGGGTGGTGGAGATGCGTCTTCTCGGAGCTATTCTTGATAAGTTGGTGAGTGTTGGTTCACTCGCAATTCTGATACTCTTTCAGGATGAGATTAGAAAGTTCCTTAACAACCTTGGAGGACACAATAGAATCCGCACTATGCTGAGGTTCTTCTCATCGAATGGTCAGAAGAAGGAAGCTGTTGACCGTGAAAAGGTTATGGCAATCGTAATGGCATGTCAGAGTATGGCTCGTGGAAAGGTGGGAGCATTGATTGTGATAGAACGTCATTCCAATCTTAATGAGATTGTTGAGACAGGTGACACTATCGATGCAAATATCAATCAGCGACTAATTGAGAACATCTTCTTCAAGAATTCACCATTGCACGATGGTGCCATGATTATAAGTAAGCACAGGATCAAGGCTGCAGGATGTATCCTTCCTGTGAGTCACGACCTTAATATTCCGAGAGAGTTAGGCCTTCGCCATCGTGCAGCTATGGGTATGTCCCAAAAAAGTGATGCCCTGTGTATTATCGTTTCTGAGGAAACCGGCAGAATAAGTGCTGCCATCAACGGTCGTTTCCGTCTCAGACTCTCTGCCGAGAATCTTGAAAGTCTGCTGAATGAAGAATTGAGTAGATAGTCAGAATGGCCTCTGAATTTTGTTTGTGAAACTTGAGTGAAAATGAGTTGCGTATATATCAAAAATCTCCTTTCCTTATACGATTTTTCATGGTGTTTTTAACATCTGTTAGCAGAAACGAAATCGTAATATTGCTTTCTTTGCGTATTTGACGCAATCGATAGAATGAGAGGCTGTAAATCCAATCCTTAAACGTATGTCTGTATAATGGGGAAGTAATTGAGAATGAGCGGATGAGAAGCGAAGGAGAAGCGAAGGACGAGCGAAGGAGAAAGTTTGCCATTATATTGTCCCTTTTTGTGAATTGAGAGAATGCATTTTGGAGTTGGAGTTGAGAAATCTGGATTTTTGAATGAGTGTTTGTATTACATTTTTTGTAATGTTTATTAAGCAAAATTAAGTGTTTTGTGTCAATTTCGTATTAAATAATGTTAAAAACAATATTAATTTCAATTTACTTTTTGCGTGCGTAATATAATAATATTAACTTTGTCGCAGACAGAGGATAGAATCTACTGAATCCGCTTAGACTTATTCCCAATGTCTGAAAGGTATTTTAGAGTGTTTGTAAGAAGACGCTTTTTGAACTAAAACTGTTAATTTGATGAAACTGAAAACCACAAATATAAAAAAGAGTTACTATGCACCGTATGCTGAAGTGATATGGTGTACAGAGGAGGACTGTTTGTTGGACACGGTTTCCGCTATCGGAGAAGATTCTGGCGGAGGCGGTAGCAATGAAGAGTTTGCGAAAGGGATGAGCTTCTGGGATGAAGGCTTTGAGGCCGATATTACAGAGGATGTTTCAACAATATTTGATTATGAGCCATGAGAAGGACGATTACATACATAGTATTCTGGTTGCTTGGCTGTATCAATGCCGCGGCTGCGAACTATACGTTCGATGTTAACAAGGGAATCGTATTCTCTTGGCAGTATGATGATGCTATCGGGCTTTACACGACCAAAGGTACGAGGATAAAGCATTGGGCGCTGAATGTATCGGATGATGGCAGGTCGTCATCGTTCAGTTCCTATGGGTGGTCGCTTGTTGAAAACTCCAAGTATTATCTCTACTCTCCTTATAACAACTCGTATTTTGAGAAGAGCATACCGATAACCCAGTTGCCACTCACGTTTGAAGGACAGGTGCAGAAAGAGAACCATAGTCTGGGGCATATAGCAGCCTACGACTATATGATGGGTGAGGGAAGTACCACGGAAGATGCGGTCGATTTCACGTTGAACCATCTGTGCGCGATAGTGAGGGTAGAGTTCGTATCACCTAAATCTACAATCTACACCAAGGTATCACTAAAAACGAAAGATGATGAAGAGGTGTTCTGCCAGAAGGCTAATATGAACCTTGAGACGCAGAGCGTTAGCGAGGTCAGCAAGGCAAGCTATGCGAGGGTGATGCTTGATAGGATTGCGATAAACGAGGGAGAGACGCTTGAAGCCTATATGGTTGTGGCTCCTGTTGATTTGTCGGGTAAGGATCTCACACTTGTGGTTACATCTGAGGATGGTGAGGAGATCACCTATGATGTTCAGATGAATGAACTCAAAGCAGGAAAGTTCTATAATATAATATGTACGGTGTTTGGTGTTCCGTTCATGCCAAACAAGGAGTTTAACTCTAAGCGTTGTATAGGTACTCTGGAAGAGCCTTACGTTAGAGCCGCTGACATTCCGATAGATCCTGATGCCGAGATCATTGTAACTGGTATTCGTGAAACGGTACAGAATAAGGATCAGGTAGATGATGCTGTCTATACGATGTCAGGGATGAGGACAAAGAAATCCTCGGCAAAGGGAATAGTAATAGGTAAAGGAAAGAAAATGATTATAAAATGAAAAATAAAAAATGGAAAATTATAAAATACAAGTTTGTTGGATGTGATCAAAATAATGTAATCTGTATTTTTTATTTTTCACTTTTCATTTTTCAATTAAAATAAGTGGATATGTTAAGATATAAGTCATACATAGCTTTATTTGCAGTTGCAATGGTGATGGCATCTTGTTCGCAAGATGTTATTCATGATTCTGACATTTGTGAGAATGAGGTATATGCAACCCTTCCTGAGTTGAACTATGGCAATTCAGAGGGGGGCGTTACCCGTTCTGCCCTTGTCTATGACTATGGTAGTGGGCAGATGCACTTCACTTGGAAGACGGACGACCAGTTGGGCGTGTTCCCTATGAATAGTAACCATGAGGTTCAGCAGATACAGTTCGACATCTTCTCTGGTGCTGGTACGCCTGCGGGCTCCTTTGACTCGCATGACAATAGTATCAAGGCTATCTCCAAGGGAATGAACTATATAGCTTTCCGACCATATACTACGGAAGAAGACTATACCAAGCTCAATGTGTTCTATGATTCACAGAAGGCAACGGCATTCCCTAAGATGAAGTATTGCCCTTCTTTTAATAAAAATCAGTATGCAGATGTGGATAAATATAATGCTTCAGAAAAGGCTGCTTCTGCACATCTCAGCGATGCTGACTATATGGCTTCTGCCCCAGTAGAGGCAGAAGAGGATGGACATTGTGCCTTTCAGTTCAAGAGAGTAGGTGCTGTGGTGAGATTCTATCTGAAGAGTCCAGAGGCTGTGAAATACGAGGGATTGCAGTTGCTTGTAAAGGGCAAGAAATTCGTTCATACAGGAATGCTAAATGCAGAAACTAAAATCATAACTCCTGTAACTTCGGGAAATCAGCTTAATCTGACTTTTTCACCAGCTTTGGATATGACAAATACTAATTCCGAGTATTATTACAATGGCAAGGGATATATTGTATCATATATGATGATTGCTCCAATAGATCTGAGTGATGCAGAAGCAGTCTATCTCTATCTTAAGGGAAAGAAGAATAACACTACTTGCTATTATAAGGCAAAAGGTTCTCTTGCAAAGCCAAACCTGAAAGCGAATGATTTCTATCAGTGGACATCAGCAGACAATACGGATGATGGTGCTATCATTTTTGATGAGATCTCAGTTCAGGATTGGGAACGCGATGTGACATATAGTAATGGTGAGGAAGGTACTGGAACGAGTATTTGGTAAATAGAATAAATGAAAAATTAAAAATGAAAAATAATAAAATACACTTTTCACTTTTCATTTAAAATATAAAGAATATGGCAAATTGTAAATTATATATAGCATTATTGTCAGCACCATTCATTGCTGCTTGTTCGGGAGATGATCTTGAACAATATGCTCAGCGTCCTGATAATGCTGGTGAAATAGGGTTTGTGCTCAAGACCGAGAATGTAACCCGTACCTACAATATGGAGAATCCGCATCCTGCAACTATGGGTGTGTATGGATATCACGACCTGAGTGAAGTGAATATGGGGAGGGATGGATTTAATATCTTTTCTAATACGCAGGTGAACTATGCTGATGGTGTCTGGTCGTATGAAAAGAAGAAATACTGGGCTGATTATAGCGAGTATAATAGTTTTGACTTCTTTGGCTATATGCCTCGTGTCACATCGGCATCATTTGTCTATTCTGGAGATAACAGCTACACCCTGAGCTTTACGGCAACATTGGATGAGAATGCTATGCAGACTGGTGAGAATGCACCTTTGATTTGTAACCTTCCAAATCATAAGGATTTCCCTGGGGATATTGTGAGGTTCGATATGGATCAGACCTTGACAGGTTTCCAGTTGAAGTTTAAGTTGGGTACAAAGATGAGTAAAGTACGAGATTTCGAGATAACGAAGGTCGAGGTTTCGGGGGATATTCCTTTTAAGGGTAGGGTCTCTCGCACCTATACTTATGATGGCGGTACTTGGACTCAAGAGCCTATTCTATGGAATATAAGTCCTATGACAGGTATAAAGAATATGTCATTTGAGGTTCCTAATGAGGGAGGTTCTCTTACCCTTTCTGACGACACCTTCCACGAATGGGGAAGTCCTTTCTATGCAATTCCTGTTACATATTTTACGCCTAAGATAAAGGTGACATATAATGTAAAGGTGGATACTGATGGAACTATTACTCGTGAGAACGTGACAAATGAGATCGTTTTCAATAAGGAGAACTTTGCAAATCTGAAGAAGCAGGCACTTATGCCAGGTAAGCTAAACGACTTGGAGATTGCCATTGTGCCAGATCATCTATATGTTCTTGCAGATGCAGATCAGTATATAGGGTATCTGGTAATGGAATAAGGGAAGTTACAAATTACGAATTACTTATTGCCTATTTGGTAGGTAGTTCGTGGTTCACACAATGTAATTCGTAATATGTAATTCGTAATTAGAATATATGTAATTTGTAATTCGTAATTCGCAAAGATATGAAGACAACAGCAATTGTCAAAATAGGTGATATGAGACTTATGAATAGGGTAAGGAACATCTTCATGCTCCTGATACTCCTTGTGGTTTCTGCGCAAGGAGCATGGGCGATAAGTGGTGAATGGAAAGATAACGCAGCAACTGCGTTTGCTTCGGGTTCAGGCACGAAGGAGGATCCGTATGTCATCAAGACTGCGGCTCAGCTTGCGTATTTGGCGAAAGAGGTCTCTAATACACAGAATGCCTCTTTGAATAAATATTATGTCTTAGGAGATAATATTGACCTTAGTGCGCACTATTGGAATCCTATTGGTGATGGTCATGGCTATAATGGCGGAGATGGTGATACGAATTATCGTTTCAAGGGAAACTTTGACGGTAGGGGATATACCATTAAGAATATGCATTTGCAATGGGTCGCTGGTAAAACATGGACAGCAACAGGCCTGTTTGGCATTGTATTAGGACAAAGTAACAATTGGGCATGTGTCAAGAATCTTATCATTGACAATTCAAAGGTTGAAAGAAAAAGTGGAGATATAACAGATAAATATTATATGATAGGTATCTTGGCAGGAGAAGTACGTGAGTATTCCGAGATAAGCAATATCATCGTTAAGAATTCTGTCATGTCTGATGGTGGCTCTGCATTCAATGTTAAAAATAGTGCCGGTATTCGTTTTGGTGGTCTTATCGGAAATACGAGTCAGAATAAAAGCGATAAATTTAGAATATTCAATTTGGCAGCAGAAGAAGTCACGGTTGACTTTTCTCATATGACATATAACAGTAAGAGTGCCTACTCTTATATAGGTGCTATTATTAGTCGTTTCAAGCAAACAAAAGGCACTGATGCAAATTGCATATTTGCAAAGAATGTATTCTCTGGTGTCACAATCAAATTTGAACAAAAACAGGTAAAGAATGGACAAGTAAAGCGTGGAAATGTATTCGCCATTGATGATGGAGAAAAAGAACCAGATAATTGGTATTATACAACTTCTCTTCCTGAATTGCCAAACAATAATTCTGTAAACTATGGTCAAAAGAAGGATATAGCTTTTGGTTCAACATTTATAGCTCAGACAAACGATTTTCTTTTAGAAAAAGAGATGTCAGATTCCCCATGTTGGGGATATGGTCAGACAACGGGTTTTGTGTTTATTGGTACGTTGTCAGATACTCATGAGAGTACTCATCTTACGAATGCCCATGTCTATACAATGAATACTACTGGTAGCTACGCTTACGAGTGGTATGTGGATGGAGTTCGTCAGTCAAGTACTACCAATAGTGCAGCCTTGCCAACAAAAGCTGTTAAGCAGACTGGTCGTGTTGTAGTTAAGAATGGAACTGAAACGCTATTAGATAAAACCTTTGTGATACCTGCTGAAATCTATGGCGTTGAGGATCATATTTGTGCACCAAGCTATGGTGGAGGTAGGGGTACAGAATCTGCTCCTTATCTTATCAGTAACGATAGCCAGTTGGCAAGACTTGCCTTTGATATAAATAACGGAAGAAATCTGGATAAGTACTATAAGATAACTGCTGATATTGATCTTGAAAATGCTATCTGGACTCCGATAGGTAGTATTGCCTATGATGCAAACAAAACATTCAAGGGAATGCTGGATGGAAATGGGCATACAATCAATAATATGCATTTTGATTGGTTTGGCACTAAGAAGGATGTTGATAACAGTATTGGATTATTCTCTACGATAGGAGGTGGTAATATAAGGAATCTTATCATAGACAATGCTCATGGTAAATGTGATAATAATTCTGATTTAATGGGTTCAAGCATTGTCGGCGTATTGGCTGGTAGTGTACTTGAGAATTCATATATCCAGAACATCATTATCCGTAATTCTGAGATTACTGGTACTTCAAGTGCTTTCAAGCAGAATGGAAAATGGTTGGTAATAGGTGGCGCTATTGGTAAAATTGCAGATAGTAACAATAATTATAAGTTTGAAAACATTGCTGCAGATGTAGATATCAACTTAAACAGCCTAACCCTCAGTAATCCGGAAAGGGTATATGTTGGAGGTTTCATTGCAGAATGTCAGGAAAATGTAAAGTCTTGTGTAAGTAATGTCTATGCGCAAGGTTCGATAAATGTAAGTTCTTCATGCGACAATGTTGGCTCTCTATTTGGAATTTACTTTTCTAATGTATCTCAGAAAACGTTGTATTATGTAAATAGTACAAAAAAACATAATCAGGGAACTCAGAAATCTCTTAGTGGATTTGCTGTGTCATTCTGTGATGCAAATAATGATTATATAGAATCAAGTGGTGACGATGCTCTCTCATCTTGGAATTACAACAAATCGGATGGCATATTCTTCTTTACTTTATATGGTACCGAATTGACGGTGGATTATAAGAGTAATGTGGTAATCACAGCCAATACATTGGGATTGGATGGCAGTGAACAGTATAACTGGTATATCTCTGAGGACAAAGTGACTTGGAAGAAGTCAGACTTGAGTAGCACTAATACATTGAGTCTTCCTTATGAGGGAAACATGAGGTATGTGTATGCTGAGTTGGCTGATGAAAGTTCACGTTCAAAGTCAGTAAAGATTTCTACAATTATCACAGCTGACGCATATCTGACAAAGACGAACGGTACTTATGGAGTAACCCTCACTAATTCTCTTTGGAATGATGACAACCAGTATCTTACTGTAAGCTATCAATGGATGGTTAATGGCTCTGTCGTGTCAGAAGCTACAAGCGAGACATACACCCCTTCTGTCGCAAATGCTAAGGTGGCTTGTCGTGTCACGTTAGGTAGTGGAGGATACACTATCTTTGACAAGACATTGTATTCAGGTACAGTTGTGTTCCTTGATCCTGAGCATGGAGATAATGGAAATTCAGGTAAAGATGACCTACATCCTGTAAAGACATGGCAGAAGGCTTATAGTCTGCTTGAAGAAAAGGCTTCTTGGGATGAGAATACGATTGTTCTGATGAGCAAGAGTAATAAGCAAGCTACAAGTGATAATGAAGGTTTTTCTATCACAAAAGGTCTTCGAAGTAATAACCAATTAGATACTTATTCTGAATGGAAGAGCGCAGTTGATGCCTCTCACCTTGCAAAGAATGTAACCATTACTGGAAAGTACAATGGTAAGGAGTATCCTGCTGTAATTGAGAATTATGGCTATAATGGTCAAAGATATCTCGGTATCTTTGGCGATACTCGTTTTGAATATATAACATTCAATCATGACAGTGGTGCAGGTCACTCTGATTATATATTCTGTCAGTATAATAATCTGGAGATGGGAGAGGGAATTCAGATGACGAATTATGATCCTGCTGCGACTCCAGGCTATGGCGGAATTGATGGTGCAAGAATCTTCTCAATGCAGATTTACGGTGGTTTTAACAACGATGCCCGTTTCCGTCAGGGGGAGAATGCTAATGCAATTTTGTATAACACAGACACTCCGGTAGGAGCGAATAATTCTCTGGAGGCTATGGAAAAAGCCATGCCTCATGGTAAGGAAGGCTTCAGTATTACACTGAAGTCTGGTCGTTATTCTTCTGTATGTGTTGGTGGTCGTCAGGCAGGTGATAAGCTGAATGGTTTGATGGGTACGCCTAATATGCCACTCAAGTGTACTATTACCCTTGATATAGATAGGGAATGGAACGATGCGCACAATGATAACAAGGCGGACTATGACTGTGGTATAATTTTGGCTGGATGTCAGGAGGGGGCAATGTATGCCGATGTGGATGTCGTTGTCAAGAGTGGCTATGTTGCTCGTATTGTAAGTGGTACAGAAGGTAATAAACTTAAAAACAAACAGGGTAATAAGTGTTATTTCCCAGCCAATACCTATGTGGGTCGTGCCAATATCCTTATTGATCCAAGAGATGGCGAAGGAAAAATTGACAATTCTAAAGTTGTTGTTACGGAGCTTTATGGTGGCAGTACAGGACGTGGATATCTGAACGGATACACCATAGATAACCCTGTATATGCATATAGTACCATTACAATCAATGGTGGAACTTTCAAGATTCTTCCAAAGGATAATACCCAGAGATCTAACATATTCTGTGGAATCTTTGGTGCGGGTGCAGGTGGTTATAATGGTATTGGTGATGATAATCATCATACTCCTGATGAACACATTGCTTATTGGGGGACTGACAGAATTCTTTTTGGTGATTATAATACCGCAAAGAATAATTTGGTTACTGTAAATTGTTATAATGCAAATGATAATACATTTACAACCGTAGATCCAAGACTTGCCAACACAAAAATAGAAATTAATGGTGGTGTCTTTGGAACTGCAGAAAAAAATGATTTTGATGGTATCTATGCTGGTGGTAGTGGCTTTATGAGTCCGAGCCTGTTCTGGGAAAAAAATGTTGTACCAAATGTTGTCGGTGGAAATGTATATGGCAAGAAGGGTGAGATCGTATCTTCTCTGACAATTAATGGTGGAACGTTCTATTGTAAGAATGGTATCTTTGCAGGTGGTAGAGGTACTGATAAATACTATTCAGAAGGTGCTTATTCTGGAACTCCTGCTGACTATACAAAGCTTGGCCAGACATACGGCAATATAGAGTTGACAATCAACGGTGGAACATTCAATTGTGATATCTTCGGTGGTGGTTATGGTGCTGCTGATGCGAAATTGAAGGATACCAATACCACGACAACTCTTAATGAGATGGCTCGTGTCTATGGTAAGACTGCTGTTAAGATTGGTGGTAATGCCGTAATCAATGGTTCTGTATATGGTGGTGGTGATATGGCTGTTATTGAGAACGGCATTTCTGATGCAGCTGTTCTTAGCATTGAGGGTAATGCTGTTGTCAAAGGTTCTGTCTTTGCTTCTGGTAATGGTCGCAGATACAATGCTAATGCAACGGACGATAATTATACACGTCATCCTGAATTGGTAGGTAGAATTATCGGTAATGCAAAACTTACGATTTCTGGTACACCTAAGATCTATGGTGATATCTTTGGGGGTGGTGCATACGGTTCTACAACAGGAAATACTACTGTTACAGCTGAGGGAGGTCAGTTCTATAAGAATGTCTATGGTGGTGGTCAGGGCGATCTCACAACTAATACTAAGGCTACGGTTACAGGTAATGCAGCCGTGACAATGGGTGGCGCGAAGTCTGCACTCGGCGAAGACGAAACGTCTTCTTTTGCTGACGGCATCCATAATATATATGGTGGTGGCTATCTTGTTGCAGACGTTCAGGGAAAGGCTTCTGTTAATGTTACGAGAGGCTTTGCTGGTTCTGACATCATCGCAACTCAGATGTGGCAGAACGCTTATGCTAATAACACTCATCGTAACTTCTGCGTATATGGTGGTGGCTATGGTGCAAATACTTCCGTAGGTAGTACTGACGTTAATATCGATATTGACATTGACGAAGAGAATATCGTCCTTGCTTCTGTTGGCGGTTCATACGCTGGTGAGGTTAAGGGAAATACCTCTACAACAATTCAGGGAACTCCAATCCTCAGAGGTGTATATGGTGGTGGTTATGGAACCAATGATAACGCAACTACTGGTATCGTGCGCGGTAATACATTCTTGAATATCAGGGGTGGTAAAATCTATAGCAATGTATATGGTGGTGGTGCAGGTCTCGGTTCAAAGACTGCAACATACAAGGATGTTGCCCGTGTATATGGCAATACGAATGTAACTGTGACAGGAACGGCTGCTGTATATGGTAGCGTATTTGGTGGTGGTGATCTTGCTAATGTCGGTGATGAGAGTAAGACTGTGAACTATTCAACCATGCCAACCAGTAAGACTGCTATTGATGCTAATGGTCAGATTGGTGACTATACATCCAAGGATTACAATACCTTCGTTAATATTACAGGTGGTAACGTCTTTGGTATGGTATTTGGTGGAGGTAACGGCCGTTTGAAGGCTGATGCTCTGGACTATAAGCAGGTTGGTCGTGTTAGGGGTAATACCCTCGTCCACGTTTCTTCAAGCGTGGATGATGACAACAAGACTGTTGAGCCATATATCTGGAACAGAATATATGGAGGAGGTTCGTATGGTACTGTGGATGGAAACTCTATGGTGCATATCGAGGGCGGTTATCTTGGACATAACATCTTTGGTGGTGGCTATGGTGATGCCTCAACTGATAAACCTGAGACTGCAACAGGTAGTCGCAAGGGTACATACGCTGATATATTGGGTAATACTAATGTCACTATTGATGGCGGTTCATGGCTGTGGTATGCCAAGGCTGATGCAGAAGGAAACATCACTACATGGGATAAGGCTATAACAAAGATCTCCACTCCTTTTGAGGAGTTGAGAAATATGTCTGTGGCAGATCGTATGGCTTTGGTACAGTCAAATATCAATCCTGATTTCTTCGGAAAGAATGATACTGGGTATGGATTCGTAACAAACCATAATATATATGGTGGCGGTCGTGCTGCTTGCTATGTAGGTCAGGATGGGAATACAAATACAGGTACCTCAAAGGTCGTAATCAACCACTCTCCATTGACTGACGTAATGGTTGATGGCAAGAAATACGATCTCCTTGACCTGAACACCGTTGCAGGTTGTTGCTGGTATTCATCAGCAGATAATACCCGTCAGCCTCAGTTCTCTGTGTTTGGTGCAGGTTATGGTATGAATACCAAGGTTAAGAATACCGAGGTTCTTGCTCAGCCAGGTGCTCAGCTTGATGCAACTGGTAATATGATGGGCTATAAGTACAAGAACCAGATGGCAGACCTGTTGAAGTATGTGGCATTCGAGCAGGCTATATATGATAAGTATCAGGCTGTTGATGATGATACGAGAAGAAAGATGTACGGCATGGGTGAGAATACCGATGATCCTCGTACATATCTCCGCTATCGTGCAAGTCAGTTGGCTTGGTCAGTTGGTGCTCCATCGTTCGCCTTCATGGATATTCATGGTGGTGGCTTCAGTGGCTATGTTACAGAGAATACAAAGGTTATAACCGACTGTCAGCTCGCTTGTAGAAGCGTGTTTGGTGGTGGTATCGGTTCAAAACCAGAGAATCCTTCTGGAAATGAAACATACGGTCAGGTTGGTGGCAATACTGACGTGAAGATCTATGGTGGCTTCATCGCAATGAATGTATTTGGCGGTGGTGTTGGTATTGAGTCTTATAAGGTAGGTGGTCAGTATAAGGACTTCCCTGAAATGGCACGTGTCATGGGTAAGACCAACGTTGATGTCTATGGTGAGTCATACAAGATTTCATACCTTGCAAACAGAGATGTTGAACGTACCCTTATCTTCGGTAGCGTATATGGTGGAGGTGATGTTGCCAATGTTGGTACTTCTGCTGCTACTGCTGCAAAATTGGATGGTACAGAGACGTTTACTACAAAAGTGAACATCTTGGGCGCAAGCGTGATGTCAGCAGTATATGCTGGTGGTAACGGTCGTTCTAAGGCGATGTGTAAGGACTATACAAAGGTTGGTGCTGTTTATGGAAATACAGGATTGTTTGTGAACAAGGCAGACAAGGCATATCCATATACAAGTTCTACCGCACCTTCTACCGATATTATTCCATATCTCTGGAATCGTGCATATGGTGGAGGTAACAAGGGCGTTGTTCATGGTAATACTCTTGTTAAGACGGATAACGGATATTTCTCTGATGATATCTTTGCCGGTGGCTTGGGTGAGGTTGGAACTGATGCCGCCCATACCACATCTGCAAATGTCGAAGGTAATACTAACATCATCATTAATGGCGGTGAGGCTAAACTGACTTCATTGTGGAAGCCTGCCGAGCGTTCATGGACGGCAGCAACCAAGAGTGAGGGCAACAACCACTTGTATTCTCCTCAGTATGATCCTACAACGAAGAAGTTTAAGGTTAACCATAATGTATATGGTGGTGGAAACCTTGCTTGTACTGTTAGCGGAAACTCATACATCACTATGACCAAGGGTATGCTTAATAACCAGGAGACCGTGTCAGCTACACCAAATCCAGAGGGTGGCTTCTTTGCAACTCTAGAGTGGAAAGAGGTGTACGAGAAGACTGGTACCCCATATTTCTGCGTATTCGGTGGTGGCTACGGTGATAATACTGTTATCTCTGGCAATACCAACGTAAGTATTACTATGGCAGAAACTGGTAGCGTAACCATCGGTGATATTCCTGATCGTGTGGAAGGTGAAGAGTATCTGCACTTCATCCCAGGACAGTCAGTTATGGATATCGTAGGCGGTGGTTTCGAGGGTAAGGTTAATGGCGAGACCAATGTGACTATCGACGGTGGAACATTCGCACGCCGTGTATTTGGTGGTGGTCATTACAACTCTGTAAATAAGTCAAATGTCAATATCAAGGCTATCGACTGTCAGGATGTATTCGGTGGTGGCATGATGGGCGATGTCGAGAAGACTGTCAATGTCAATATCGGTGTTGAGGGTGCTGCTGATGATATCCATATCCATGGTAATGTATATGGTGGTAATGATGTTGCAGGATATGTAAACCTCAAGGATGAGTACGACAGTAATGGTGTGGTATTTGAGGACAATGGCGGTGAAGGCGTTAAGGTGACAATCCGTGGTGGTCATATCTATGGCAATATCTACGGAGCTGGTAACGGTGACTATCTCTATGCTCTTGATAAGGCTAACAATACAAAGCCAATCGTGAATGAGTATTACAAGTCGGAGAAGAATATCTATGACCTCGTGTTTACCGTCCCAATGCGTTCAACTATCGCTTCAAACATATCTTCTGCAACTGATGCCCAGAAGATTGTAAACCTCAACTCATGGCGTCCACTTACCAATAAGGTGACTCTGAGTATTGAAGGTAAAAGCGCTACTTCAAAGCCTATTATCGGTGGATATGTATATGGTGGTGGTAACTCTGCTACCGTGGTTAAGACAGATGCCAACAGTCATGTAACTCTCAACGTGGGTAGTAACATTGAGCTTGGTGGTCTCTTCCTTGGCTGTGATGGTGATCAGTTGTTTACCCAGACAGAGCATAAGGATTATATGAGAGCCATAAAGGATATTGACGGTATTGATCTCAATGCGTCAATCAACTGGAATCTTGCAGCGAACAAGAATATCAGTAATATCTATGTTCCTGCTGAAAGCGAGAGCCGTCCAAAGGCATATCCTCATATCCTTGACCTCTATTTCCAGCCAGTGGCTATGTCAATACGTCCTGTCATCAACTGGGCAAGTGGTTTGAATAATACCATTATCGGCTCATTCGTATGTGGTGGTAACAGAGGAAACATGGATGTAATGCCAGATGAAAATGGTAATGCCGTTAATATCGAGTTCCCAGAAGGACTTACTATTACCGACAAGATTGTGGGTGGCTGCTACAATGCCAATTATGACAAGAACAACACTATCACGGTTAATCATGTTGGTGGTTATCTACTCGGAACTACCCATTCTGCATCTCCAATGATTAACCTCTTGGTAAAGTGTAAGTTCTCACCAAGTGTCGTGGAGAAGAATGGCAAGACATACTATGAAGGTGGTAATGTATATGGTGGTTGCTATAAGTCTGGTATCATCGTTGGTGATGTTAAGATTGACTATCGTAGCAATACCCTCAAGGATCTTGATGAGAAACTTCTTGCAACAGCCAACGAGAATGATATTGCAGCTTGCAATGTCTATGGTGCTGGCTTTGGTGAGAGCAGTTACGTATATGGTGACATCAACGTGCTCTATGCTAATCAGGTCAAGAGTTCTGTATCAGGTTCTACATATACAGGCACAACCGTGAACAATATCTTTGGTGGTGGTCAGAAGGGTAACGTTATTGGTAATACCGATATCCGAATCCTTAACGGTAAGGTGCTTGGTTCTGTTACCGGTGGTTCTTACTCTGGTAATCTCTGGGGCTCAACTCAGGTACTTGTGGGTTATCCTACATACTATCTGTGCAAGAAGAGTGCGAAGTACGACCTTCTTCGTGCAGATGATAGTCCTGACAATGTTGCTATGAAGAATAAGGATATCAATGGTGTTGAGACTCCTACAATCAAGCAGTTTGTATATATCATGAAGGGTGATATCGTTTCAGAGCAGGTTGTTGATGCTATCAAGGCTAAGAATAGTGGATTGCAGATTTCCAATTTGTTTGAGAAGAAGACCACAACACCTTCTTATTCAAATGGGTGGAACGATGTAAATATCCAGATCGGTGTTGCCGTGTATGGTGGTGGCTATTCAACATCTGCAAGTGGTAGTTCTGCCTTGACCAATACAACAGTGTTGAGATATACAGACAAGTATAACAATATCAGTCTTGATTACAGTACTGCAAAGAATACAAGTGAAGGTAAGGGTGACTTTGACTTGGATGAGGAGGCTGTTAAGAATTATGGTGGCAATACCACGATGCTGATAGCCGATGATCCTGCATATACTAAGGAGCATATCACGATTTCACCACAGACCATGAAGGTCGCTACTGGTCTTAATGCCAATTCTGATCTGTTCCGTTATTATTATAAGGATGTAAATAACGAGTATCACTATATCTCAGAAGAAGGTAAGTACTTCAAGAAGGGACCTTGGCCTGAGGATATTCATAGTACAGACCATAACTTCTACGTAGCAGATACAGAGGGTGGTATCTTTGGTGACGGTCACTTGTCATACACAGAGGGCTTCCGTAACTGTGAGCTTACAGGCTATGGCTATGCTTCACATACCATAAATGCTGGTAAGATTCTGAATACTTTCCAGCGTATGGATATGCTTCGCTTGAAGGATAACTGTGTAAAATTGCTTGGTGCTCGTGACTATGCTACGAACTCAACCGATGTAACTCCTTACTCTATCTCTCGTGTAGGTGAGATTCAGATGATGAGTTCTGTCGATGGTTCACAGCCATTGTATCCTGGTGAGATAGACGAAAAGGAACGTAAGCGTTCTTATACACAGAAGAAGGTACGTAACTATCTCGGACTTTCTAACAACATCCGCTATGTAGGTGCCATCAAGACCGATGATGAATTCTCTACTGCATTGTGGCATGACAAGGAGGGAAAACTTGGCACAGCTGAAAACGGATATGTAGGCAAGTCTTACAGAGATGTTAAGGACGATTTCTTGAAGTATCATGAGTTTGTAGGCAATGACTATCCTAACAAGAACGAGATAACATATCAGAAGCGTAACGAGGGTACAGCACGTAACCTCATAGGTATTGCGTCTGGTTACTCTTTGAAGATTCGTAACGTACAGGAGCAGTATGACTCTAATGGTAAGCTCACAGAAACTGCATTCTATGGCCCTATCGTTGGTGTTGCCGAGATTCGTCTCGTAAATATCAATGCTGATGAGGCTGGTGGATATGTATATGCTGACAATCGCCATAGTAAGGAGTCTGCCAACGGCTATCACAATTTCCTTGAGGAAACGGGCAACTTTGTATTCCCATACATCGAGAATCCTGATATGTTCGTTGTTGACGACTGTTTCCCTAATGGTTGGGAGCATTACAACGACAAGGGTAAGGCAAATGCCGACCAGTCTCATTGCTGGTTCCTCACAGGCTATCACTTCTATCTTAACGCTAATATCTCTGCATATACCTACAAAAGTGCAGACGAGGCCAAGTCATTCGAGTCTAACAGCGAGATTGACTTGCAGGATGTTGAGATCTTGAAGGGACTTATGGCTGGTCAGGAACTTACAATCGAGAGCTGGGATCTGCGTAGTGATCAGCCAGATTCATTCGATAGCGACCTTGAGATTCGTAACTATAAGAATGGTGAACATGACCATTCTGAAAATGACATGACGGGTAAGTACAAGCTCTTTGTAAGTATTTCTGACAAGAAGGAATATACTGAGACAGAAGGCGTGCACTATGAGTTGTCAATGAAGAAGGACGCTTCTATTGCTAAGGGTACACCGATACCTGGTGCTATCTCGGCTGACATTTCACGACTCGCATTCAAGCTCGTGGATAATGTGGATAATACCTCTACGGAGTATTACGAGAAGCACATGGAACTTCCAACTAAGGCGGCTCTTGTGCTCCGTACTCCTGCATTGAGACTAAATCCTAACTATGGGCAACCTGGTGAACCAAGGACTGTGCCTGACAAGTCAAAGATGGCTATCTCTGTGTTCTATACCAAGAGTGGAGAAAACTATGTACAGACACCATTTGATCAGCCATTACATGTAGGTACTACGTATTATTTCCGTAATGCTGATACTCAGGATTATGAAGTGTTCTATAATGGTAGTACTTTCCTGAATGATGTCTTTGTAAAGACGAACGATAAGTATTCTAATCCGTTGGCTATTACTGATATTATGCCAACGAATAGTAATGTGTTCTATCTTGATGTGCCTCGTAGTTATACCTATACTATCTACCTGAACATCGAGTACATACAGGGACCTTCTCCAGAGGGTAATATTACTATTGCCAACTGTGCTCTGCCTGGTGAGTATATCAAGGTTGATGCAAGTAGTGTGACTATCGCTGCCGACCAGTCAATGCGTCCACAGAGTTTCTACTGGCGTATTGGTAAGCTCAATGCAGATGGTACCAACTTCAAAGATGCTTGGAAAAAGGACGAGTCTTCTGCAACCTACGATACTTGGCGTGTAGGTTCAGAGGAGAAGACAGGTATCTTTGCTCATTGTGAGGCAGAGGGTGATAATGTGCTCTATGTTCCTGCATACTATTACATGAACGGTTACGGAGTGCAGTATGGCTTCACCTCAAGAAAGGGTAATGATGAAGTTTCAGGTGATGATGATGACATCTATAACTTCTTCCCAATTGATATGAAGAGGGATGAGAAAGGTAAGGTTCTTGACCGTCTGGAGATACACAACTATCACCGCATGGATTCTCATGCTGCTGATGTAAATCTCCATCTCGCAGAGGCAGTAGAACGTGCAAAGGATGAGCCAAGCGCTCAGCCACGTATCTATATTGCTGATGAGGCCGACCTCAAGGCATTCTCTACGTTCGTGAGCAGCAACAAGTATAAGGGTGCTAATGCTCAGTTCGTTCTGCAGAATGACCTGACAATTCCTTCAGGCTATGAAGTTCCTGCTGAGTTCAAGGGTACTCTGCATGGTGACGGTTACGTCATCACAGGTGAATCCCTGTTCAAGAAGAACAGCGGTAACGTCTATAACCTTGGTATGGCAAGCGGAAAAATAGCAAGTGAAGGCAATACCAATACTGGTAAGTATCATTGCTGTTTCGAGTTCAATGGCAAGAATGTTTATGACAATGATGGAACCCTGATGTCGGACTATTCTGCTGATGACTTCAAGTATGGTAGGGTAGCATACGACCTCAACCAGTACAGCATCAAGAAGGGTGAAAACTCTCTTGGTGATGATACCTACGTGGAGGACTACTACAGCAACGGCGACTATCAGTATGCTCGTATTGTTAATGAGAACTCTGGCGTGACATATCTGCGTAAGGGTAATGATCTCACAGGCGACCTGACACTTCCTCGTTATTACATGAAGGATCAGACAGCCCATGATATGGAGCACACAGCCGATGTTCGTCAGAATGGTGACCACTGCGAGCCTCTGTTCAATACTAATGGTATGAACGACTACCGTTACTTCGGACAGTATCTCCAGGCAGAGCCAGCATTGTTCCCATCTGCAATCACTTCTCATAAGAACGAGGCTGCACTCAACCGTGTATGGTGTACAGAAGGCTATTATAACTCAAATTATCCAGATAAGTTCTACTATAATGCCGCAATCTACAACGATGACTATATGGATACATACGTCCTCGATCCAAGTATTACGGCTGTGAACTTCAACGTGGACGATGATAACGCAACCAAGTTCCATGGCTTTGGCACTGCGGAGAATGTAACGAGAAACCTCCTTGTATATACTGCAAATCCTACAAGTGCAAATAATGAGGTTGCCGATGTCGTTGCTCAGACACTCTCTTACGATGAGGCTATGCCAGAGGGCGGTATCAGAGGTCATCACATTGTTCCGAACGGACAGAATTGGAAGACTCCATTGCTGCATCTCGTGGATAAGCAGACATTCAATGCACCTATCAAGTTCACAGTAACTGGTAGGTCATGGTATGTACGTAATCCTGAGACCGAGACTGGCTACGTGGAGAAGGTTGGTTATGCATGGGAGAGCATCTGTCTGCCATTCGAGGTTAAGAAGTCTATTCTCTCTGATGGCATCCAGATGTACAAGGAGAGCGATGGTAGTGCAGATAAGTTCATCAATGAGATTACATTCTTCTATGGTGAACCTGCTGCAAATACCACAGTTGCCAATAACAATAATACTCTGCGTCACCACTACTGGTTCCGCGAGTTGGAGGCAGTGGAAGGCAATCAGGCTACATTCTCTCGTCCTGCCAAGGCAATCTCTGACGGTGGCTTTGCTGCATACAGGCCATATATCGTAAGCTTCCCAGGAAGCAGATACTATGAGTTTGATATGACAGGTCAGACCATTACCTTCGAGAATGCTGCAAATGCAACGATCAATGTAACGGATTCTGCTAATGTAACAGCTTTCTCAGGACCATGGACATTCATCTCAACCTTCGCCAACGAGGAGCCTGTTTCTAACAAGTACGCAATCGAGATTGGCGATAATGGTGAGGACATGGGTAGTAAGTTCGAGAAGAACAAGCCTATCTATGCGTTCCGTGCTTATATGCGAACTGGCGGTTCTCATGCCAAGGCAATGGCTAAGAGCTTTACACCAGACCTTGATGCAATCTATATCAGCACTGATATACGTAACATCGAGAATCTGAACGAGGATGAGAATTCTGCTGATGTGGCAGGTGAATATCTCCGTGTATATGATGCAGGCAACCACACTATCGGTGTTGAAAGCTCATACGACACTAAGCTCACCATCTACAATGCTGCTGGTCAGATAGCACGTATCCTTGATGTTCGTCCTGGCACAAGCAAGTACAGCGGATTTGCTTCTGGCATCTATATCATTGGTAAGAAGAAACTCCCTGTCAAGTAATTTTAAGTGATATTTTAGAAAAAAAAGTGAATAGCTTTTGCTGTTCACTTTTTTTTTGCTAACTTTGCAAATTGTTAGGTTGGAAGCGTAAACCTTCCAATCTAATTATTTTGAATTATTTAGAATTTATATAAATCGTAAATCTTAAAACTATGAGTTTAATTGATCAGATTATTGCGCGTGCAAAGTCAAACAAGCAGCGCATCGTGCTCCCAGAGGCAGAAGAGGAGCGTACACTTATTGCTGCAGACAAGGTTCTGGAGCAGGATATTGCAGACCTTATCCTTATCGGTAATCCAGAGAAGGTAGCTGCATTGGCTAAGGAGAAGGGACTTACCCATCTCGACAAGGCTACTCTCATCGATCCTGAGAACTGTGAGAAGAGCGAGGAGTATGCACAGCTTCTTGCTGAGCTTCGTAAGAAGAAGGGCATGACAATCGAGCAGGCTCGTGAGCTTGTCAAGAATCCTCTCTATCTCGGTTGTATGATTATCAAGACTGAGGGGGCTGACGGTCAGATCTCTGGTGCTCTCTCTACAACTGGCGACACACTTCGTCCTGCACTTCAGATCATCAAGACTGCTCCTGGCATTACTTGTGTATCAGGTGCAATGCTTATGATTACTGAGACTCCTCAGTATGGTGAGAATGGTGTTATGGTATTCGCTGACGTTGCCGTTACTCCAATGCCAGACGCAAATCAGCTCGGTCAGATTGCTGTATGTACTGCACAGACAGCTCGTTCAGTTGCAGGATTCGCTGATCCACGTGTTGCAATGTGTTCTTTCTCAACAAAGGGTAGTGCAAAGCACGAGGTTGTTGATAAGGTTGTTGAGGCTACAAAGATTGCCAAGGAACTTGATCCTACACTCAAGATTGACGGTGAGCTTCAGGCAGATGCAGCTCTCGTACCATCAGTAGGTGCAAAGAAGGCTCCTGGTTCTGACATCGCAGGTAAGGCAAATGTTCTCGTATTCCCTAACCTCGAAGTTGGTAACATCAGCTATAAGCTCGTTCAGCGTCTCGGCAATGCCGTTGCTCTCGGTCCAATCCTTCAGGGTATCGCTCGTCCAGTAAACGACCTCAGCCGTGGCTGCTCTGTAGAGGACATCGTAAATCTCGTAGCTATCACAGCGTGCCAGGCAATGGATGCAAAGAAATAACGCGAAGCGTTATTTCTTGAGTGAAGAGTGAAAAGTGAAGAATTTAAGTTAGTCTATGGTCGATTATTGCCGTGAACAATCGCCGCTATTAATCAAGGCGGAGGCATTCGCAACAAGAATCGTAAATATGGTTGATTATTTGTCATCAACTAAAGATGGCAAGTTTAGATCTATTTATGATCAGGTGTTACGATCGGGCACTTCTATTATGGCTAATGTCAGAGAGTCACAATTCGCTCAAGGTAGGGCCGACTTTATCAGTAAATTGCAGATTGCTTTAAAAGAAGCAAACGAAACGATGGGTTGGCTCGTACTTCTTAAAAACAAAGAATGTATAACCGAAAAAGCGTATGTAAGTATGAGTTCGGATTGTAACGAGTTGATTGCTATGCTTGTGGCTTCGGTAAATACATCTAAAAAGAATCAGCAAATAATTGTAAAATAAATGACAGTGCATAGTGAATGTGTTTGTAGTGATTGCATAATGTAACTTAAATTCTTCACTCTTCACTTTTCACTCTTCACTTTCTGAAATTTGAAGCATGAAAATTTTAGTTTTGAACTGCGGTAGCAGTTCCATCAAGTACCAGCTCTTTGAGATGGAGACAAAGACCGTTCTTGCAAAGGGCGGTATTGAGAAGATTGGTTTGCCAGGTGCATTCATCAAGTTCAATGCAAAAGATGGCAGCAAGAAGGTTATCGAACAGGAGATTCCTGAGCACACAGTAGGCGTTGAGCTTATCTTCAAGGTGCTTACTGATCCAGTAGAGGGCGCATTGAAGTCACTCGACGAACTGGATGCAGTTGGTCATCGTATGGTGCACGGTGGTGAGAAGTTCGCAAAGTCTGTTATCCTCACTCCAGAGGTTATCGAGGCATTCAAGGCTTGCAACGACCTCGCTCCTCTCCACAACCCTGCAAACCTCAAGGGTGTAGATGCTGTTACAGCACTTCTTCCAAAGATTCCACAGGTAGGCGTATTCGATACTGCATTCCACCAGACAATGCCACAGAAGGCATTCATGTATGCTATCCCTTACGATATGTACGAGAACTACGGCGTTCGTCGCTATGGTTTCCACGGCACATCACATCGCTATGTATCTGCTCGCGCTCTTGAGTTCCTTGGTATGAAGGCAGAGGGTAGCAAGGTTATCACAGCTCACATCGGTAATGGTGGCTCTCTCGCTGCTGTTAAGGATGGCAAGTGTCAGGACACATCAATGGGACTCACTCCACTTGAGGGTGTAATGATGGGTACACGTTCTGGTGACATCGACGGTGGTGCAGTTTCTTTCATCCAGAAGAAGCTCGGTCTTGATGCTGACGGTATCTCTAACTATCTCAACAAGAAGTCTGGTCTCGCTGGTATCTCTTGTAAGTCAAGCGATATGCGTGAGGTGTTCCAGGCTGCATCTGAGGGTGATGCTAAGTGTAAGCTCGCTATTGATATGTACACATACCGCATCAAGAAGTACATCGGCTCTTACGCTGCTGCTCTCGGTGGTTGTGACGTACTCGTATTCACCGCAGGTGTATGTGAGAACCAGTCAGATATCCGTGAAGCTATCTGTGAGGATATGGAATGGATGGGCATCAAGCTCGACAAGGCTAAGAACGCACAGATTCACGGTGAAGAGGCTATCATCTCTACTCCTGACTCTAAGGTAACAGTTGTCGTTATCCCAACTGATGAGGAACTGATGATTGCATCTGATACGATGGAACTCGTGAAATAAGTTAAGAGTGAAGAGTTAAGAGTGAAGAATTTAAGTTACAATCAAATTCTTCATTCTTGACTCTTTATCTTTTCGCTTATATGTCTAACTTAAATTGGCTTTCCCTTCGGCCGCCGAGCTAAACCTTCTTCACTCTTCGTTCTTCACTCTTCACTTAGTCCCTATGCCTAAACTCCTTTCCCTCATAATCCTTTCATTTTTTGCCCTAAACACTTTAGCCCAGAACACATTTACCTTTGGAACCAACGTTAACCCACAGGGCACTACGTTTGAGGTTGATTCCAAGGGATTTGTCGTTGGCGGCAAGCACGTACTGCCTCTATGCTCGTGTGCCTGCAAAGGATTGGCGAAGGGAAATACAAAAGATGAAGGCTGGAGGCATCACTATCGTTGCTACATACGTATTCTGGATTCATCATGAGCCAGAGGAAGGACGTTGGAACTGGGCTGGCAATATGAACCTTCGGGAGTTCCTTGAAGTGTGCAAGAGCGAACAGATGCCTGTGGTGCTTCGCATAGGGCCATTCTGTCATGGAGAGGTATATCAAGGCGGTTTTCCTGATTGGGTAGTGCAACGTCATGTAAGTAATCCGACGGAGTATAAGGTGCGCTCTATGGCAAAAGGCTTTATTAAAGAGGTAGAGCAACTTTACTATAACATCTTTGGACAGGTAAACGGATTGCTATGGAAAGATGGAGGTCCTGTGGTTGGTGTGCAGATAGAGAACGAGTGTCGCGGTCCTTGGAGCTATTATATGACCTTGAAAGATATTGCCGTAAAGGCAGGCTTTGATGTGCCTTTCATGACTCGTACCGGTTGGCCGAAGTTGAATGGAAAGGAGGAGTTTGGCAAGCTGCTTCCCCTCTATGGCGACTATGCCGACGGCTTCTGGGATCGTAAGTTGAGCGATATGCCAGGCGAATATGCCAAGGCATTTATTTTCAAGGACAATAGGATGAGTGGTGCTATTGCAACCGAGACTTTTTCTGCCGATGAACTCAAGGAAATTGTAAATAGTAAATCGTCAAATAGTAAATTAGTTTACCCTTATCTCACTTGCGAACTGGGTGGCGGTATGATGCCTTCATATCATCGACGCATCAATATAAGCGGTAACGAGGCTATGCCGTTGGCTATCTGCAAGCTCGGTAGCGGAAGTAATCTGCCAGGCTATTATATGTATCATGGCGGCACAAATCCATATAATCCGGCGCATACTATGGCAGAGACGCAGAAAACGGCTGTTACCAACTATAACGATATGCCTTATATGACATACGATTTCCAATGCCCTCTTGGTGAGATGGGACAGCCTAATGATATCGCCTTTCATCATACTCGCTTTCTGCATCAGTTTCTTGCCGACTGGGGCGAGGAGTTATCCCAGATGGATGTAGATACCATCTCTGAGCACTATGCCCGTCGTGGATGCTTTGAGTTCTATAACGACTATGTACGTATGCACAAGGAATCGGGTAGGGCGTATGTCCGTCCTGTAGATATGCCGTTCCTCGGATATACTATTACCGCCGATGCTCAGCCTTTCTGCAAGGTTGGCGATACTATCTATTTCATTCCTATAAAGGGGATGAAACCAAACATAGCCATAAGACCCTCTAAATCCCCCTTAAAGGGGGACTTGAAACGCGAAAAACATTATCTTTTAAAGGAAGGTAAAAGCCTCCCTTTAAGGGAGGTTGGGAGGGTCCTCTTGTTGCCTCTCGAACAGGCTCTCCGTGCCTATAAGATTGACGGTGAACTGCATTTCGCCCAGCACGAAGGAGGCATATTGTATAAGGATGGCGACAGAATAGTGGAGGAATACTGGCACCAAACTGATGATAGGGTGGAGGTGAACAAGGTACGTGAGGCTGATGCGCCCCGTGAGATTGTCATGGGCAGACAGAAAGTAGCCGCTATGCCAGAGGATGCAGATTTCGACCATGCCGCCGTATATACGATAGGTATTGACTCCACCCTTGCCGCTCATGCTGATAGCGCATTCCTCAGAATTGACTATGCAGCCGACTGTGCCCGTATCTATGCCGACGGCAAACTCGTACAGGATAATTTCTGGAACGGAAAGCCAATGCTCGTCCGTGTCTCAGACCTTGTGGGCAAGAAAGTAGAACTGCGCATTCTCCCACTCCGCAAGGATGCCCCAATATATCTACAGAAAGAGCAGAAAGTCATACTCGAAGCCTCAGAAAGCCTCCTCCTCACGCTCACAAAGGTTAGTGCCATTATGAGAACCACAATCCCAGTTTCTATGTAACTCCCTTGCAACTCCCTTGTAACTCCCATTTTCCGCCCATTCTTAGGAACGGACTTGCATCGAGTTTGGAACGGATTTGAAGCGAATTAGAAGCGGAACTGAAGAAAAGCCAAAGAAGAGATCGAGAATAATGATTTTTGCAATGTGAAGATTACAAGTGCGAATTTTTTTTCAGAATTTTGCGTAAACATGTACATGGTGGGGTAAAAGTGGGTATAACTAATTGTAAAACAATGTCTTGGCTCCATGTACATGTTAGTCTAACATATACATAACATGTACATGACGGATTCACAATTCAAGCATGTCAACTCATGTACATGTCATGTACATGTTTGACCATCATGTACATGCTCTTAATCAGTTCATTATCAGCACATTTAATGCTGTTTCACCCTACCATGTACATGTTTGTGCAAAATTCTAAAAAAAAATCGCACATGCCATTCTTTGGACAATATAAGTAAGTAGTCAAAGAAGAGAGAGCATCATGTTTTGCAATATCGAGATTACAAGCGCATTTTTTCACGAAAGTTTTTGTGGGGAGGGTTACACCACCCATGTTTTTGTGCTATAACGTCTTGATAATCACTAGATAATGATGGGTGTAACCCCCTATGGAATAGTTGCACCCTGTTTTTAATAGGGGTTACACCCTAATTTTACTAATGTAACGTATTGAAAGTCAACAGATAACAGAATGTGTCCCAATAGCAGAAAAGGTGTAACCCTTTTGAGGGGGTTGCACCACATTTAATTCATTGATAATCAGTTAAAATATATGTTCAAAATAGCAAAGGTGCAACCCCTTTATATAAATTCTTCCGGATTTTTTCAAAGTGTAATCCCGACATTGCAAATCCGCAGGGAGCATGAAGATCAGATATTGTGTACAAAAGATGGCGTTAAATTTGTGGTAAGCAACCAATGGGGAAGTTACAATTCCCCACACATACTGGAATTGCTTGACAAATGGGTATGGAATGTAATAAAAGACAAATAATGAACACTTTTCTCAAGGATTTTAGTAAATATCACATTGGCATTCAAACTGCTGATGAACGAAAGCATTGCATTCGAGGCTGGTATCTTGATCAAAGATTCAGTCACCAAGAATGTCCGAAAGGTTATTATATGTATGAGTTCCGTGAGGATGATGCTGATGAAAATGGTTATATAGCCTTTGTCGAACCTTATGTTGCGGTGAATCACTCTGGAACATTTGTTGCACGAACAAGAATTCCATTTGGAGAAAAGGGCAATGGAAATATTTTTCGTGTAAGATACGGACATGGCTATTAGATGGTGTTGTACCGCCTCTGATTGATATCACACATCGTGAATACAAATAGCTAAGAGATACATTCATAAATATCTCTGTCTCCGTCATATTCACGTTTTTTTTGTTAAAAACTACACTTCCCAGATACTTTTTTGTAGAAAAGTTTGTTTATTACAATATTTATTTCTATCTTTGCACCAACAGAATCCGCCACGCTTCTCGTCAGATCAGCGAACCAGGGCGGGTCTTTTGCTTTATGGGTACATTGAGATTATACACAAAGCAAGCCCTCTCGATATCAGAACAGATAAACCTGCTACGGAATCGGGGCTTGATAATAGCTGACGAATCAAGGGCTGCAAAGTTCCTTGGTGAGGTTAGCTATTTCCGTTTTGTGCAATATCTCAGACCTATGGAGGCGGACAAAGAAACTCATCAGTTCAAGCCGAATAGTAGGTTTGATGATGCCGTTGGACTATATGAATTTGATAGTGAGTTGAGGGACCTCATGTTTAGGGCAATCCAACGTATTGAGATAGCATTGCGCACAAAGATAATCCATGAGTTCTCTATGGAACATGGACCGTTCTGGTTCTTCAATATCGCTCTTGCAGATGACGAGCGTAAATTTATTGAAAACATGAACGCTGTTGACCGTGAACTTAGTCGTAGCAAGGAAGATTTCATTAAGGAACACAGTCAGAAATACGATAAGCCAGCCTTTCCTCCTGCATGGAAAACTCTTGAATTGGCTTCTTTGGGTACTCTTTCAAAATTGTACTATAACTTCAGCGATAAGAAGACAAAGAAACGTATTGCCAGACAATTCAATCTTCCACAGCATGAAGTTTTGGAAAGTTGGATGCGCAGTTTGACCGTATTGAGAAATTGTTGTGCATACCATTCACGTTTATGGAATCGCCATCTCCCCAATGCTCCTCAGATGAATGCTTCGCTTCGTGGTGCATGGGTTGATATTGCCGGTCTTGATACTAACAAACTTTATGCCGTTGTGTCATGTATCGCGTATTGGCTTGATTCCATGGGATATGGTAATTCATTCAAGACAAAGTTAAAATCACTTATATCACAATATTCTCAGGTAGATCCAACTGCTATGGGATTTCCTGCGGACTGGGAATCACAACCGCTATGGAGATAATTTTTTGTAAAATTGGCAATTATTGTCAGTTCAAGTTCCAAAGGTGTAAATTCATTTAAATCACGTTATTTAGGTACGATCGATAATGGGAAATGGGTATGATCTCATTTCTCATTTTCTGTTTTATTTAGCGATATACCTAAAAATAGGTATGTATGATGACGAAAAATGGTGATTGTGAGGATGAGAAAATCTCAGTAATTTTGCACCCAGAAAACGGTCGAAAGGCTAAAGCCTAAGGTCAAAAGTCTTTAGCCTTTAGTCGTTAGTCTTAATTAAAACAAAAGCATGATAAATAAGGATAACATCATAAATAATCATCCCTGTTTCGGACCAAAGGCGGCAACTACAGGCCGTATTCATCTGCCAGTTTCGGGTAGCTGTAATATAGGTTGTAGATTCTGTCACCGCGTGTTGAACAAGACCGAACATCGTCCGGGCGTAACATCTAAGGTGATTACCCCCGAAGAGAGTATCAATATACTGGAAAAGGCATTGAAGATATGTCCTGAGATAAAGGTAGCTGGCATCGCAGGACCTGGCGATACTCTTGCCACAGATGCTGCATTGAAGACTTTTAGACTCATAGACAAACGATTCCCTGACCTTATTAAATGTATGAGTACCAACGGATTGCTACTCAATGAGAAGGCTGACGAGATAATTGATGCGGGAGTTGATTCACTAACGGTTACGGTGAATGCAATTGATCCAGAGATTGAGGCAAAGCTCAATAAGTTCGTTATCTATCATGGTAAGAAATACGATGCTCTCGAAGGAGCAAAGATATTGATAGAGAATCAGTTGAAAGGGTTGGAGAAAGTGGCTAAGAGCGGTATCACGCTAAAGGTGAACACCGTGCTTGTGCCACGAATCAACGGAAAGCATATCGGGGAAATAGCAAAGAAGATGGCGAGTATTGGAGTGGAAATCTATAACATCATTCCACTCATCCCGACTTTTGAACTCGCCAATGAGCGTGCTCCATACTGTTTTGAGATAGAACAGGCGCGTAAGGATGCCGAAGAGCATATCAAGGTGTTCAGACATTGCAACCGCTGTCGTGCGGATGCCGTGGGAGTGCCTGGCGTGTCGGAGTTCGCGGAAGAGGTATTCAGTGAGGATTTGGAACTAACCGAAACATTTTCGCATGGATAAAAATCAGCAAGTAGATACATTCAGGGTAGCATTCGCATCGTCCGACGGCTATGTGGTTGACACCCACTTTGGCAGGGCAACATCTTTCTATATCTATCAATATTACGATGATGACTATGTATTTATTGAAGAAAGAAAGGTGTCACCCGTCTGCCTTGGTGGCGAGCATTCCACGGCTAAGATGAAAGAGAACGTGGCCCTGTTCTCCGACTGCCAGTATATCGTGGCATTGCGTATCGGTATGGGAGCTATGGCGATTATCCAAGATAGGGGCATAACCCCGATGGCTCTTCCTGGTGACATTACCGATGCTATGGAGAAACTTCGTCAATATGACGGGGTACAGAAGCTATTCGAATAAAGGAGTACGAAGGAGTACAAGGAGTGACGCTCCTTCGTCGCTTAAGGAGTACAAGACGATAGTAATTATCGTTGAAGGTTGAAGTGATGAAGGATGAGGGGGGGGTACAACCAAACCTTATTCCTTACTCCGCAAAACCCTATTCCGTATATTAAACATTCGTCTTGTACTCCTTTTACTCCTTGTACTTCTTGTACTCCTTTTAGAAATTATAATAAACAAAAAAAATAAAAACAGAAAATCAATGGGAGAAATCAGACAAATTGCAATTTATGGTAAAGGTGGTATAGGTAAATCTACAACGACTCAGAACCTTACCGCAGGATTGGTTGAACATGGAAAGAAAGTAATGGTGGTGGGCTGTGACCCTAAAGCCGACTCTACCCGACTCCTTCTTGGCGGATTGGCTCAGAAGACCGTACTTGATACTATTCGCGATGAGGGTGAGGATATTTCACTCGACCAGATTATGAAGACAGGATTCGGTGGTACACGATGCGTGGAGTCTGGTGGTCCGGAGCCAGGTGTAGGTTGTGCAGGTAGAGGTATCATCACATCTATCAATATGCTTGAGAACCTCGGTGCCTATACCGATGACCTCGACTATGTGTTCTACGATGTG
>CACYXI010000035.1 GCA_902778265.1 uncultured Bacteroidales bacterium
TATTAGGTGTCGCACTTACAGCGCTCCTTTAATCATGCATCTACCGAATAACAGCCCTTACGGACTGCCCTATTAGGTGTCGCACCTTCGGCGCTTTTCGTCGAACTCACGTTAAGCTAATAATACATTCTACCATCCCCTCCTACACCTGCGGCAGAAATACGCACACGAGTTGGACGTGAGTTGTTGTAGAATGTAACCGTGAACTTACCGTCAGCATCAGGCTTGGCGTTTGGATTCCAGTAGAGCGTGCGACGGTAATCTGCTGGAGGATTAGAGTTTAGAGATGAGGGATTAGAGTATAATGAATAGTCGGGACTATAAAATTCCTCTGCGTATGTAATGCCATATAACACATAGCGACGATCGCGATATGAATAGCGCTTACCATCATTAGGTAGTGGTACAAAATCGAGAACAACGGCAGCGGCATCATCTTCTGCCACATAGCCAGAGTCGGTACGAAGTTCATAGTCGGTATAGATTCGCACGTTTTTCATTTTACTAAGGCGCAGACGGTCAAACATATATGTCGTTGCCATATTCACGTCAAACTCAGACGCAGAATGATTATAGTTGCGATAGAAACTTGCCCTCTCCATAGTGGCACGGATGTTTGGTTGCTTCATCAAGCCCATGTTTCCGAATACACAGTTGGTTATCTGCATAGGGAACTTCTTGAAATTGAGCACACCAGGAGAGAAGCCATAATCGGTAACGTCGTTATACAGTTCATAGATATCACGCACAAGAGCCGGTTTTGACATATCCCATGAACGCTTGCCACGACGACGAGCCTTGACTATGACAGTCTGGAGAGTGTGATTGCCAGCGAGCTTACTTGTAGTCGGTATTGTGCCGTCTTCCTCCTCATCAACAAACTGAAGTTCAGGTGAATTGATCTGATACCATGAATATGGATATGTGAAGACGGGGAAGAACATATCACGCTTGACATAATAATCGGGGAAGGCACGCTCATCCGTCCATTTCTTATCTTTGAAACCTTCCATACTACGCTTCACAGAATCCTTCTCATTGTAAGCCTTGAGGAAGAAGATGCCTGTGCCATAGAATGGAGGGATATTGAACTTGAACTTTCCACCGGCATCGGTCTTGGCGACAACACCATAGCTCTTGCCGTCAAACTCCACCTCACCCTCAACAAGTACCTCGTTCTTCAAAGCCTTTCCATTATGGAAATCATCCATAGGCTCAGAGAATGCCGAGTTTTCTTCCTGCAGTTCGGTTTCTATCTCAGGTGCTTCGGTAGCAGCCTCACCTGTATCAGCCTTGCCATTGAATGCACTAAGATCCGCCATAGAAGTGACATCCTTCTTCATTCCTTCAAGATCTTCAAGTTCAAGGATATCCGTTGTGCTCGGTATCTTATACACACTTCCCTCAAAAGTGGTAGTCAACTCAGGGAGATAGCGCGCCTGTTTCACTCTCTTGTATCTGCGCCATCCCTGTATCATCATGAGCTGGTCGAGGCGCGATGTGTGCTCAGCATCATCTGAGGCGAAGTAATAGGCCGGATAAGCCACAAAACCACGAAGTTCGCTACTGAGGAGCATATCAGTCAGAATATTGCCATCATCATAGCCGTGATCATCTGTTCGGGCATCGCGGATAGCGATTGAGTAGGTGTTGGGTGATAGGTGTTGGGTGGTAGCTGATAGAGTTAAATCCACTTTCTGATATGGCGTCAAGGTGGTAGTCTCCCCTACCTCACCTGCATCGGTCGTCATTTTCACGTCAATATTAGCACCCATATCGTGATTGTTGACAAAGAAGAGTCGGGAAGCAAGAGGCTTGGCATCAGCGTCATAGATTACGAGGTCGTTGATACCAGTAGGTAACTGCACATCCCTTAGCGAGATAGTACTCTCGCCATTAAGACGCTGAAATTTCTGCAATCTTCCACGGCATAGCACTCCATACGCAGCCACCTTTACCCCAACGGCATTTACGGTAGCTGTGGATGTAAGGTGGTCATAATGAAGAGTGACACCTTGCTTTTCCGCCTTTGGAAGCTTGAAGGAATACTCCTTACCTTCCCACGAAAATGATATTTTTTCCTGAGTGTCAGATGGCGTATAGTTGAAAATACCACGTCCCATATAGTCGGTCTTTACAAGCGTTCCGTCGGCAAGTTTGGTCTCTACATCCACAGCCTGCCCATCCTGATCAGTAGCCTCAAAAGCAATTGTGTTCTGAACTCCTTGCACGCAGTTTCCACCTTCGGGCAGGAACTTCACAAGAAGCCGATGAGTGGATTTAAGCACATGTTGCTTCGGACGACGTGACATATATCGTTCATCATATTCACCATTCTTAACCTTATTATACACAGGCACAACACGTGAATACAGCCCTGGATATTCGCGGAAATAGTCGGCACACATCTGCTTGTTATAGAACTTTCGCTCATCAATGAACGAATACTTACGATGCGTAACGTTGAAATTTAGTTGCCATTTGGTATATGCCCTTATCTCATAATATCCCGAATATAGACTATCGGATAGGGCAAACTGTCCGCAGGTCTGTCCTTTATCAGAAACGATGACATGCTGACGCTCAACCACGAAACCGTCAGAATTGAGCAATTCCACATAAAGGAGTCTTGAAAGATTTGTCGGGTGAAGATTATCCGCCGTAACCACATACGCCTTGTACCAAATGGTATCACCAAGGAAATAGCAGTTATTGTCGAGATGCAGATATATCTTTTCCTGAATCTGCGGTTTGTCACGAAGCACAGCTTCAAGCGAGTCTATGGCATCTGCGTGGGTGTGTAGGGTAAAGAATAATGATAAAAAAGTAATAAGTAATGATTTTGTCTTCATAAATACACAATGCGTTTTATAATTAGCTTTTTTATAAATTATAAAATGAAAAATGAAAAATTATAAAATACAAATTAGATTCTTTCGCGATAATTATTCGCTATAAATGGTAATCTGTATTTTTCATTTTTCATTTTTCATTTATATTTTTTCATTTAAACGGTAAGTACCAATTCCGTGGATCGCGCAGATCTTTCTGCGGTCTGTTGCCCTCAAGTTTCTTGGCAAACCACTTTGAACCGAAATCACCTCCCCACGTGCCAGACTCGTTGTAATGGCGGGCAAGGCGCTGGAGGTCATAGAAACGGCGTCCCTCGAAAGCAAATTCCTTGGCATACTCATCGCAGAGAATATCCTGCATAGCTGCGATAGAGTCTGCCTTCGTATTTCCTACACTGACATCATACTTCTGGGCTATCTCCTTCATCTTCTCACCAATGACAGGAGCTGGCAAATAATATGTATTCATCTGCGAACCAAGAGCCGTAGCACGTGAACCCTTAGCCGACTGCGCAAGCTCGTTCTCCTTCTTGTTATAAGTGCAAGAACCATGAGCATGAATGCCATACACCTTATCCGCAGTAAAGGTTTCACGATACTGGGCATTGAGGAATGGCAACATCGTGCCAAGCATATCCACGGATTTCTGCGACATATACTTATATGCCTCAATCCTTGGTGTACCGTCCTCATTCTGCACTATCTTACCTTCAGAATCCAAAGTTGGCTTCATCACAAGGTTTTCAAGATATGTAGAGATACCATTCTTGAGAATAGCAAAAGCAGCATCTGTATAGCCCATAGCGTTAAGTGCCTCCGCAAGATGCAGATAAATGGTAGAAGCACGATAGAGATACACATTCGCATTTCTCACCTTACGCACATACACCTTCGTAGTGTCCGCAGGATTACGATAGAGCATAGCCTCATCAATACTCCTAAATTCCGAAGTTACGCTTGCCCTACCATCACCCGCCTTATATTTCTTCACCGCGGTTGGGTAGCTCTTATTCTCCGTCTGTCCGTTATAGCTCGTTGGATAGTAATAGAAATCGGCCGAGTCCATAAGCTCACGGAATGCCTCCGACGGCTGAATCTGAATAGTCTCCACACGAGGGCAATCAGATGAGTGATTGATAGAGTAATAGTCGTAACCGAACGACAATGGAATTGTAGTAGTCTTTCCGCTCTGCGAACTAACCGCCATCGGGATATAGGTTACTACATCCCCAGGATTTGCATTATTACTGTAAATATTGATATAGTTATCAAAAAGCAGATTGAAGTCGCTTGAGAAATCATCTGGCGTAACTATATAATCCCTCATACGGAAAGATAAATAGCTATCTGGCACAATTCCATATTTACACAGATAGTCGGCATACTTCACCGCCGCCTTATCATACTGAGCCGTCTCAAGATACATATCGCCAAGAACCAACTGAACAGGCACGAATATCCTCGACATATTTATCGACTTGTTCGCTCCCCAGTTCGTTGTACCAATATTATAGTTTGATGATCCGAAGCCTGGCACCTGAGTATTAGGATAACGCTCCAAAAGCTGTTCAAGCTCTGGTGCAAGTGCATCCACGATCTGCGAAAGATTCTTTTGGCAATTAGCATCAACCGCCTTTGCCTCTATCTGCGAGATAGAAGTCAATGGTTCGGTATAGAATGGGATAGTGAGCCCGTCAGCATTACCGCAGTAAGTACGCGCCAACTGAAGATAAGCCCACGCACGCCATGCCGCCACAGCGATATACTCATCAATCACCACATTCGTTGAACCAGTCTTCAACGTTGAATCACGATGAGCGAGGTAGTAGTTACAGTTGTTTATAACCTTATAGAACACGTACGAACTGTCATACGCATTGGTAGCCGAGACAGAATAGTTGGCAAGTTCCTTCAGGTTCTTGTCAGTCACCGCCTCATCCACCGTGACCAGTTCGCCACGCATCTCACCAACATAGAAATACTGGTCTGCCACCTGCTGCATTGCCTGAGCAATACCCAAGGCCAAGAACACAGAGTCTGTCTTTGTGTTCAACTCTGGATCTGACACCCTGCTGTCGCTGTCGGTGGAGAGCATGTCGCTACACCCATTTAGTGTAAAGAGTAAAGTGAAAAGTGTAATGTAGAATGACACCCTACCCTTATTTATATATTTCCGAATATTCATATTTCAGAATTACGAATTACTAATTACAAATTACCTATTTACTAACTGCCCTTCCGCGATAAAAGGTATCTACTCCCCCCTGTGGGGGTAAGGGGGGCAGCTCCCTCCCTACGGGGGAAGTCTGATGTTGATAACATCGGAGTATGTGTCAGGGCGGGGGGAGAGGCCGCTTATAAGTTAATCTTCACTCCCAATGTGAACGCCCTACTCTGCCCAACACATCCATTATCAACACCCTGATACATCACGCTATTGCCGATGCTGAACTCAGGGTCATTGCCTGTGTAATGCGTAACGGTGAAGAGATTCTGCGCCTCCCCCCATACACTGATGCCCTGAAGCCACGACTGCCAGCTCTCAGGCATAGGCAACTGATAGCTCACACGCACATACTTCATACGCAGATACGAGCCATCCTCTATCCATCGGTCTGAGAATCGGTTGTTCTGCATCGGATCTCCGTATGCCAGTCGTGGAAACGTAGCCACCTGACCCTCATAGCGCCAATGCCCAAGCTCTGCCACCTGCTGATTGTAGAAGGTTGAACCTGAGTTGAGGATAGAGCGCTGATAGTTATACACATCATTTCCGAGACAGAAGTTAAAGCCGAGGTCGAGTGCCAGAGCCTTCCAAGTAAGCGTAGCAAAGATATTGCCATACACATCGGGATTAGGATTTCCCACAACCGTCTTATCGGCATCGTTTATCACGCCATCACCATTGAGGTCAATGAAACGAACGTCACCAGCCTCGAATCTCACATCCTGCCCCGCAGCATCCTTCATAACGAGATATCCCTGCACACAAGCCGAACGTGCCTCTGCATCCGAAGCAAACACACCATCGGTCTTATATCCGTAGAACAGCGCAACAGGATTTCCCACCGACACCAATATGTTATCACTACCATATACCGAATTGGTATAGTTACCGTCAGGCAATGCCGTCACCTTATTGTCATAATGTCCTACCGATGCTCCAAGCTCCATAGTCCAGTCGCGTGTCACTACAGGCTTACCCGACAATGCCACCTCAAAGCCCTTGTTCTGCAACTCTCCACCATTAGTCCAATACTTGTTAATACCTGATATTGGCGAAGAGAAGGTCTTGAGCGTCAAGAGATTCCTCGTCTTGTGGATATAGTAGTCGAAACTCAGCGACAACCTATTGTTGAGCATATTAGCCACGATACCAGCATTCCATTTTGCGGTCGTTTCCCACTTTATGTGCTCGTTGCCAATGGTCGTCATCTGTTCGCCTATAGCCTGATTGTTGTATCTCACAGATGAGAACGATGTGTGCGCCGCATAGCCAGGGATATCATCATTTCCGCTTATGTCATAGCCAGTGCTGAGTCGCAGATAGTCTATGCCCATATCCTTCGGGAACCACCCCTCGTTGGTCAGCACCCAACCCAACTGCACACTTGGAAACACAGCCCACTGCGTACCGAACATCTTCAGCGCGCCCGATGCCTCACTGCCAAACCTGCTGTTAGCCTCTGCCAATAGCGATAGCGTGGCAAAGTATCGGTTGCGATAATTATAGTCAGCCGAGGCATACCACTGCATATTTTTCCACACATCACAACCACCATCCACATTGGCATAGCCTGTTGACGGATCGGCGGTGAGGTACGGGTTCTTATCCGTCTGTGCCGACTTAAACTGCGTGCTTGCATTGCTACCGTCGTATGAGAAATAGTTGTAGCGGAAACCACCCGTAACATCCAACTGCCAACACCCATTATCCACGTTCCAATCCAAATGGGTATTGCTCAGCACATTGGTCTGCTTCGCAAAGAGCGATGACTTACGGTTAAACACAGTTCCAAGTCCTACCACCTCAAACGGAGGCACACCCTCTGACGGACGATAGTAGCATTGCGAATTACGGTTAAGCGTATAGCTAAACTCCGTAACAGCGATCAGATGGCTGTTGAACATATACTTAGGAGCGATATGCACGTTGAACAGCGTGTTCTCCACCTTGTTCTTATTGTCACCACTACCATTCTGTATTATGGCGGTAGGATTGGCAAGCGAATAGGCATAGTCGTTGCCGTAAAGCCGTTGGCTCAACGGACTAAACAACTGGTCATAGTCAGACAGCAGACTCGTGAATCCTCCCACATGCTTGTTATACTGGTATGGCGTAACCAATGGCGACTTAATGAGCGCCAGATTCGTTGGCGATGTCACCGTGCTCTTTGTCATATCCTCGGCAAAACCATCATCGAAGAGGGTGTTATTGGTACGAGCGAACGACATATCAAACTTAGTCGATAGATTCCACAGAATGTTAATATCGGTGTTGAAGCGCACGTTAAGTCTATCGAAGCCTGCTTTCCTCACCATGCCCTGCGTATCGGCATAGCCCACGTAGAGGTTATACATACCTATGTCGTCACCGCCCTGCACGTTGATGTCATAGTTCTGCGTCACCGCCGTGCGATAGACCTCATTCTGCCAGTCCGTATCGTTGTGATACATTCTATAATAGTAGCCGTCAGCATCATCGTTGAGAAAGTTGAAGATAACGTCACGATTCTCCGACCTCTTCAGCTCGCCCATCGTACCCAGCAACTCCGTCACATAGTCACGATACTGCCTCCCATTCATCACACTCTGCGTGCGAGGCTTTAGAGTAATGCCAGCCGACAGTCCCACGTCAATACGAGTAGCCATAGAGTGTCCGCGCTTCGTATCTATCAGCACAACGCCATTGGCACCACGCGCACCATACAACGCAGTGGCATTCTTCAGCACCGTGACCTTCTCTATGTTCTCAGGCGAAAGACTTGCCAGCGCATTAAACGCATGACCATTATGCAGAGTGGCACGACCAAGCTGCATATCAGTCTCTACGCCATCTATGATAACGAGTGGCTGTGCATTGGCATTGATGGAACTGAGACCGCGAACGAACATCGCACTACCACCATCCATTACACCCGAACGTGTCACACTACGCACGTCTGCTGACGTGCCTAATTGAAAATTAACAATTGAGGATTGAAAATCATTGCGCTGCACCACCGCCGAAGCCGTATAGTCAGTACCATCAGCATACATCTCCCTAAACTTGTTGCTGATAAGTCGAATATGCAATTTAGACTTACCACACGGCACTTGCACCGACATATACGAGGGTGCACTAACGTAGAGCGATGTACAGAAATCGGGAACAGCGATAGAGAACTCACCCTTTGCGTTGGTCATCGCCGTATATCTGTTGTCGCCGAGAGCCTGAACCCTTACGCCAGCTACAGGCTGCTTAGTGGCATCGTCGATCACGGTGCCAGAAAGCTGTATCATCTTGTTCCTATCGGCCTGCACAGTCCGCTTCGGAATCCTGATACCCACCACCTCATCATCATCGGAAGAGTCATCATCCACACCCTGAGCGTACATATTGGCACAGAAGGACGTGGCTATGGCACTCATAACGAGCCTTAGCCCCTGTTTCCGTATTATGTCAAAAATATCATTTCTCATTTTCATTCGTTTTGTCTAAAGGCTAAAGTCTATGGTCTTTTGCCCTTTGCCTTTTGTCTTTCAACCCTCTAACCACTAACCTCCCTACTGCGCCAGCCTCTTCCCCCATCATGTGGGAAGAGGCCCGTAGGACAGAAAGGGGGCTGGTCTTACTCTTCTCTTGGCTTCAGAATAATATTCGCGATCCTTATCTGTGCATCATACTTTGCCTTGTTACTCATACTGAATGAGCTAAGCGTGCTCATCACCTTGATGTTAGGGGCTGCAGTAGTGCCGTAATAGCACACAGGGAACTTGAAATGCCCGAGATACAACGTATCCACCTTAGTAGGATCATTGATGAAAGGATCTACCTTCGAGATTTTCGCTATCGAGGTCTGGAGTGTGTCACCATCTAATCGACCTGTCTGCGGTTGATTATTAGCATCCGTATAGTGAAGGTCGAAACGTAACGTGTAAGGCAGTTGTGAACCGTCAACCATCGCAGGTACAACTACGGCATAGATGTCGTATGTGGTGGAAAGTACATCATTCAGATAGAAATCCATCTCTGGGGCAAAGTTAGAGCCTTCAGGAAGCGAAGCACGAACCCATCTCAGCTTATCATCGTCAGCATCCAATTTGCAAAAGCTATCAGAAAACTGCCACCGCTCCATGTAGAACTGCTCATAGCTATAACCACTTGTACTCACCACACGTCCTGGAATACGTGTCTTAATGACTGGGGCATAAGTCTCGCACGCACGGAATGGGAAATCCTTAACCACACGCGCATGACCATTACTCAATTGTTGTCTCACCACCGTCATCGCATCCAGTTTATCAAGCCCAGTGAGTTTATTGCCAGAAGTAGAGAAAAGCGTATCGCCTTTGGCAAAGGTAGCACCAGAGGCAAGTTTGGAGTTATACTTTCTGTTGGTTTCAGAGAAAGCTGTGTTACGCACAATCCAACGCTTCGTAATAGAGTCTGTCCAGTATGCCTTCGTATCATGAATATCTGCATCAGCAGGAGCAGCGCTCAATGTTGCGGCATTATTAGCCTCCACACCAGCCGAAGCAGCAAGAATCGTAGCCTTACCCGTTGCTGTGGTAGGGCATGTACCACCTTTTTTACCTGCAAAGTCAACCGATGTACTACCAAGATTCTGATACTTAATCGGTGTGATATAATTATAATATGATTTTATCTTGTCATACGCTATCTGCCATGCCTCATCCGTAGGAATGATAACAGTATATAGACTATCCTCGTTGTTAAGTTCTGCATTGAGGTGCTGGCGGTCGGTTACAAACGAGTTGGTCACCACCGTTACAGAATCATCATACACCTGATAGCCATCCACGATCTCACCCTTCACCGAAGCATCCTCATCAAGCGTAATTCTTTCGTATCTCTTCACGAAAGCGTTGAGGTATGAATCGGTCACGCCCAAACCAGACTTATCGGTAAAGAAATTCTCGTATGCATTAGCACGAAATGGCACCATGCCATTTAGCGTATAGAGCAGTCCGTTGCTTGAAGGAATGTTGAACGCATTGCCCTCGCTATTTATAGCCTTGTCATCAAACGAGAGATTAGCGCTGTTCTTGCCCCTGAACTTAACGAGTTTCTTACTGAGCATATACACCACGGTGTCATTCACGTCCGACTCTCTATGAGCGTAATTAGCCACATGATCATTAACAAACTGCTCAACCACCAGTTTCTTTGTTGCCGATGCATTAGCCAGAGCCAAGAGCGAATCTCTGTTGAATGTTCCATTTACTGGTGCCCATACAGTATAGGTAGTAGGTGCATTGAGTACCGCATCATAACCTACCGACTGAAGCACCTGTGCGAAATCACTCAACTCAGCCTTAGCAGATATATTCTCCCACAACGACCTTTCAGCCGTGGGATGATTATCCACTTTCACCGTGTTATAGTCGTTGAAGTCGGAACAAGAGGAGAAGAATGAAAGAGTAAAGAGTAAAGAGAAAAGTGTAATGTTGAATGTTTTTCTCCTTAACCTTTTCACTTTATTCTTTATTCCAATGCAATATCTTTGAATATCTTTTTTCATAACGTACATACTAACGACATTAATCTATTTACTATATACTTTACTCTTTTGGTCAATACCAATCCTCCGTCATCGTTGCATCATTAATGACAGTTGTTGGCACAAGCTCAAGGAAGTCGAACGAACCGCCTAGCGTAGTCTCTTCTGGAATGAGGTTACGCAGACGCAACCAATAGTCGTTACGTTGGTCAAGATGGATGGTTCCGAGAATACGGCGCATCATACTCGTTCCGTAGCCTTCCTCATATCGGCAACAATTACTTACGGTCTGTATAAGCTGATCTGCCGATGTAGCACGCTCCTTTATGCTATTATATGTACCACGAGAGAAACTTGCAGGTGCACGCATATAGCTATGATTGCGCATCACGAGGTCGGAAGCTACCCCATAATCAGAAAACTCGTTTGATAACATATATCCAGTGGCATCACGATCAGCATCAAGCGCAGAGTTAGGATAACGTGCATCGAATGGAACTCCAAGCGGTTGCATTGAGGCTGCATTACGTGATGTGCCTATGAAATACTGCATAAGACCAGAGTTTGCCATTGGAGGATAGATTACACGAAGTTCATAGTCGCCAGTAGGAACACTTGGCAGTTTTACCGCAAAATCGTATGCTCCCCAGAACGATAGCTGGTCTGCCTCCCATGCACGCCAAGCACCCTGAGTGTACCACGAAATGCCTGATGAGGTACCCGTAAAGCTATACAGATTGTCGAAATAATCCACAGGGAAACGTGTCATTGTACCTGCCGAACCATTCAGGTTCTTACTCGCAATCTCAGCCTCGGTGGCAAATCGGATGTCGTTGTTGGCAAGTTCATAGAGCATTGAACCGGTATCTATACGCAGACGCTCGTTGAGTACCTTCTGAGGTACGTCAGCACTATACACAAGCATACCGTTTATGCCATGCACATAGCCATTAAGCGCCTTTATGTTACTGCGACTATCGGTATATACGAGGATGCCAGGGATAAGTACCTGATGTGTTTGAGCCTTACCCATAGTACCCACCTCATCAGTCAATGTATTATGCTGACGGAAGCGGTTAATGAAGATGCCAGTCCTTGATCCACTTGCAACCTCACCATTCTCCCTCTGATACAGAGGTTGCCAAATCTTCATCAATGTATGTGGAAGCAATGTCTCGTAGTAGTCGAATGGTTCACCACCAAACGCAAAGTTCCAGTTCACATTAGAGGCATTGTAGCCGAATAGCAGCTTCGACGTAGCCATACCAGCCTTGAGAATATGGTAACGCACAAACATATTCACCACATTATAGGTATAGGTATAGTCATCACCAGTACTTACCTTCTCACCATCTGGCAACGGATACCAGTTCTCGGCATCCTTATACCACTCAATGCACTTCGCCTTCAGATCTGCAAACGAACGGATGCCATTGGCTGCCATCGTAGCTGAATCCTCAGCAAATACTGTATAACGTACCTTACACTCAGCTGGCACATAGAATTCCGTTGAAGCCCAACTTGATCCCGGACGACCGTGATTGTTGTCTATGGCATTGTCAAACTCCTTACTTGTCTTTGAAAGCAAAGGGAGCAAACCCGTCTTATCCAGAGCCTCATAGAACACCTTATACTGTGTAAGGTTCTTCATCATCTCATTGATTGTCTGGGTATTGCGTGGAATAACCTTGTTGATATAGTGGAGATAGCCGTTGGCAAGCTCTATGTCGTGACGATCATTATCCTTATCCACGATGGCAGAGCCACCAAGACGAACCGAACCGTCATTGCATATCTCAGAGCTGAATGTCTGGCCGAGGTATGTAAACACCTCATTGGCACCGGCACTCGAAGTTTCCGACAGATTTGCATAAAGATAGGTCATGGTAGAGATATGATATTTGGCAATCTCCTTGCATTGCTGATCGGTAAGGCCTTCTACAGAATTCTCCGTCATGCCATTGTGCACCAAATTACCATTATCATCCGTTGACTTCGGATCATTCCACAGACTGTCAACGTATGCAATCACACCTTCATTGCTTGGTGCATAACAGGTATATTGACCATACGTGCGCATCTCTGCCCATAGGTTAGCCCTCTCAAGAATCTGTCTGAACAACGAGAGATTATCATCACCCTCAACAAATTCCTGAATAGTCTGACCTGTAAAAGTATATAGATCAGACTCATCAGGCTCCTTGTTGCAGGAAGAGAAGAGAGAAAGGCACAAAAGACCCACCCCCAAGCCCCTCCCATAAAGGGAGGGGAGTAGATAGTTTCTTCCGCTAATGCCCTTCACTACATGTCGAAATATGTTGTGCAATACGCTCATTATCAATCATTAATTTTAGTTATTAATTTACAGTCACCAACTTACCAACACCCTTGTTTTACCCTTTTATCAATAAAATGTATTCACTCCCCTCCCTTTATGGGAGTGATAAGGGGGTGGGTCTTTAATAATTCTTCTCTGCCGTTGCCCTATCCTTATAAGCAGGATTTTGTTTCAGCATCGTGTTCACCTCTACCTCAGATTTCAGCACAGGCAAATACAGATAAGGCTCTGTCTTGAGGTTTGCCACAAGGGCAGAGCCGTTTCTGTTGGTATATTTACGAGCCATGAGAGTGAGGAATCCGTCATAGTTGCTTGCCTGATTGTCTGCAAGATCCGCCATAAGCGCATTATAGTTCACTCCATCCATGTGTCGATAGTTGTAGCGAAGCATATCATACCAGCGTTTTCCCTCAAAGCAGAGTTCACGTGCACGCTCGTTCATTACCTCAAGTTCAAGATCCTCACAAGTTTTGTCAAGCGAAGCTACATAATTGGCAACAGCCTTTACAAAATCCTCAGTCTCAGCCTCCTGAACATTGAGTTTATAAGTGAGTGAGTCGTACATGGATATACCGTCCTTCTGGGCGCGAGTATTCACAATCTGTACCTGTCGCATACCAGTAACGAGATAGTTGCTTATTTCCTGTACTTTTGAATATACGCCCTTGGCAATAGACACAGATTCACTAAGTGAGCTTGCATTTGCTATCTGATTAACGGACGGCTTTACTTCATCGCCAAGAATACGGGCAATCTGAACCATCGCCTCTGCCTTCATCAGCATGACATCAGTAACACGATAAACTATCCAGTTTGTTTTGTAGCCTGAGTAAGATCGGTTTGACGGAGCATCAGCCACCACATCACCCATAGTATTCTGGGCAACATACTTACGAATCATCACCTCATCCTCTGCACCTGCGTTGAAGTTATACACACTCTCAAAGCCACGGATATCAGTTATCACATCTCCTGTATGCAACTGGTTGAATACATTTACATTCAAGCTAATATCCGTATTCTTCTTTATTGATGAATAGAATGAATTTGTATAGAACCAGGGCTTGGCATTGGATGCTGAACGGCTCTTGTAATAGGCATTGCAGAGAGCCGTGTTGTCGCTAAACTGCAGTTCTAATAGCGATTCACTGATATTGCCTATGGCAAATGGATTATAGAAGTTTCTGAATGGATTGAGATTATAGCCATCATCATCCATCTGATTGCTGTTAGCATGACGCTTGAATGCCACGCCGCGTGCATCTCTTATCATATCGCATAGTTCTACGCATCGTTTGTAGTCGGATAAAGCATGGTTTACAGATGCTCTCCACAGATAGCAATCGGCAAGAAGGGCATAGATACTATTGCGAGTGAAGCATCCATATTTCTGCACATCATCATTTATATTGGCTGTTGAAAGTGCATCGTTCTTCACTTCCTCAAGGTCATTTATTATCTGATCAAGGATTATTCCGGCAGGTTTCTGTTCTGCATTCAGTTCCTGCGAACATTCTTTATATGGCTCAAGAATCAATGGTACATCACGGAACGAGCGAACGAGATAGAAATAGCACAATGCGCGCAAAGCCTTCATCTGTGCCACTACATTCCTATGGTCACCCTCAAGATAGTTAGGATCAATATCCATCACTTCTGCCGACTTGGAAATAATAAGGTTGCAGGTGTTGATAACAGAATAAAACGCGCCCCAGTTATTGTGTCGATTGTCTGTCTGAAGGTTGTTTGAGTCAAACTGATTCAAGTCATTAATACTTAATGATGTATTCACATTCAACTCATCAGAGCGGCATTGCCATATAAGCAGTTTCTGCAACACAGCCTCTGATGCCATTGATGTATATGCACCATTGACCATAGACTGCACCTGTGCCTTTGTCTGCCAAAAGTCCTCCTCCACCGTCTTATCATCGGGAAGGATGATGGTATCTACGCAGGCATTTAGTGTAAAGAGTAAAGAGAAAAGTGTAATGTAGGATGTACTTCTCCTTAATCTTTTCACTTTATTCTTTATTCCAATGCTATATCTTTGAATATTTTTTTTCATAACGTATATTTTTAAAATGAAAAGTGAACAATGAAAAATACAGATTAGTATTTCAATCTGCGAACCCTTCACGAGAACATAGTAACTTGTATTTTATAATTTTTCATTTTTAATTTTTCACTTAAAATCCTATCGCCACATTCGCAGTAAACGACTTTGAACGTGCTGTTTTGTTATCTATGGCAACACCCCATCCGCCAACAGAAATTTCAGGATCAACTCCCGAGTACTTAGTCCAACAGAACAGGTTGTTCATCGTGACATAGAACTGCAACTGATTCAGACCATATTTTTTCAGTTCCTTCTTTGGAAAATTATATCCTACCTGAAGGTTCTGGAATCGAAGGAATGAACCGTCTTCCACAAAGCGACTGCTCCCCTGATAGTTGTATGCCGAGTTGCTGTCATATACATATATGGCACGTGGTATCATGGTGTCATCACCATCCTTGCGCCAACGCCAGTTAACGGTGGCACACTGGTTGTATGCGCCAGACATTGCCTCAAGATCCCGACGCGCCGCATTCACTATCTTGTTACCCCAACGATAGGTGAAGCGTGCCTTCAGACTCCATCCCCCATAGATGAACGATACGTTGAAACCGCCCTGAAGCTTCGGCATTGAGTTGCCGAGATACACTATGTCGAGAGCGTTAATCTGTCCGTCGTGGTTTATGTCCTCATATATGGCATCACCTCCCTGGAAGGTATAGGTGGCGGAACCTGAGTTGTAGTTATAGACTATACGCTTTGGCTGTCCGTTGTTGTCCATCACTACCCTACCGTCAGTACCTGTCACGACTGGCATGGTCTTGCCGTCGGCAAGCATTGTGTTAATCCAGTTCTCATAGTCGGCAGTGGTCCATGATGGATTAGCCTGCATCTGCTCCGCATTGTAGTTGCGGAGATAGTCGAATGAATACTGATACACACCCTTATAGCGGAATCCGTAGATTGAGCCGAGGGCATTGCCTGTCTGTACGCGGTTGAGATATTCACCACGCGCCGTCGCACTCCAGTCGGCATTGATGGCATTGAGCACACGGTCGTCCATCTCCGTTATCTCGTTATAGTTCTGTGCTATGTTGAAGCCGGCACTCATTGAGAACTTTCCTATCTTCAGGAATTTCTTGCCCGACACGTTGAGCTCCCAACCGTCGTTCTTCATACTGCCCACATTCTGATAGGCAAGGTTAGGATAACCTGTGGTGGAAGGGATGGTGACGGTTTTCTGCAACAGGTCACGGGTGTCCTTGTGGTAGAAATCGAAATCCACCTCTATGATATCGTCGAGGAATCCGAGGTTGAAGCCGAGGTTATATGATGTGGTTTTCTCCCATCTGAGGTCGTCGAGCTTCAGTCCGTCCATCTTTGAGGCTGAACCGTATGCGCCCGATGTGTTGGAGTATGTATTATAGAAGAGGTAGTCGGAATCCGGTGCCTTACCGTTTACACCCCATGAAGCTCGCAGGCCTACCATTGAGACTTGCTTGCGCAATGGCTCGAAGAATGGCTCGTCGGAGAGGTTATAGCGCAATGACACTCCTGGGAAGTATGCCCAGCGCTGCTTGGGGCCGAACTTTGAGTCGCCATCGGCACGGAGTGAGAATCCGAGGTTGTAGCGTTGCTTGTAGGAGAAATGGGCATTGTAGATCCAGTTCTGCGAATTGGCACGTGAATTGCTGCTGCTCAGTCCGTTGTATGTCTTGTTCTTTATCGTAGCATAGAGCAATGCACCTACTGCCGTGGGGGCGGTGATGCCGTTCGGAAGCGAAAACTCAGCCACATACTGTGAGTTGCTTCGTTGGGTGCTCATCTCGTAGCGAGCAAGCATCGTCATGGTGATGTCCTCGTTCTTGAAATAGGGGGTGAAGATGAACTCGCCACGTGCGCCTACCTTTAGACGATTTGACTCTGTATTCTCTGAAAAGTTATACTCCAACGGTGATCCACTCCATGAGAATGAGGCAAGCTCTGCCGGCACGTAGGCTGGAACGGAACGTGCGTAGATGTCAAAATCCACACGTCCGTTGAATGTGAGACGGGTCTGCCCCGCTGCCGTACCAAGCAGTTCGTACTTTATGCTAAAGTCGGGTGTGATGCGGTAGGTCTGATCTTTCTTCCACGACAGGTCAGCATTTGCCACAGGGTTGCCAAGTTCCCAAATGGAACGTAACTCGTAGGAGGAGTAATTGCCTGTGTAAGGTGTGAGTTCGCCAAGCGTTCCCACAGGATTCATGGCATAGTATTGGGTGGTATTCTGTCCGTTGGCATCCTGCTTATACACGCTCATGTTTGGTGCCATCTTCTGTGCCTGACCTACTATGTCATAATAGTTCATGAGGTTGTTGGTGTAGGTAAGGGCGAAGTTGGTGGAGAATCGGATGCGATCGGACACATTATAGTCTAACACGAGGCGCGTTGACAATCGGTCGAGATGCTGATTGATGATGTAGTTCTCCTGATTGTCGTAGCCACCAGAGATACGGAAGGTTGCTTTCTGTCCGCCACCCGTGATATTGAGGTTGTATGAGTGCTGCGGACCGAACTTTGTTACTTCCTTCACCCAGTCGGTGTTGTTGTTCCAGTTCTCAAAGTCAGCCCATGACTTATCGTAGTTTATTTCGCGAATATTGGATGTAGCGGTGTTGGACTGGTTAGGATTGTAGTATTCCTCCTTGATGAGCATGGTGTAGTCGTCACCATTGAGGAGGTCGTAGCCTTTTGGCTGCCATGTGCCAGTGAACTTATACGAGAAGTTGACACGTGGTTTTCCACGACTACCTCGTTTTGTAGTTATCTCTATGACACCATTAGCACCCTTCGAGCCCCATACCGCAGTAGCAGCGGCATCCTTGAGCACATCGATCTTGGCTATATCCTCCACATTGACCGAGAGGAGCGATGAATATTCCTCTTCTGAAGCATTCTGGAAGTCGAAGCTCTGGTCTGGGTTATCGAATATCTTTCCATCTACCACAATAAGCGGTTCGGCATTACCGTTGATGGTGGTGACACCACGCAGACGCATCGAAGTACCTGCACCGAGGTTTCCTGAGTTAGCCACGATATCGAGACCAGCAATCTCACCCTGCAAAGCCTCATCGGCAGATGTGAACGCCATACCTTCAACCTCTGAGAGGTCGAAGGTGGATTGTGCCACGGTCATTTCCTTCTTGGCGATATTCAGTCCGCCCGACGTTCCACGCGAGCCCTTCACCACGATCTCCTTGAGGTTGGTGTTCTCCGATTCGAGTTTCACCTCAAACACCGTTTTGTCGCCTATCGTCACACTATATTTCTTGCATCCCACGTAAGTGATCTCCAGCTTGTTCTTCTGGTTCTTCACCTCCATTGAGAAGTTACCCATCATATCGGTCTGCGATGCAGAAACGATACGATTATTCGCATCTTTCTCCACCACGTTAGCCATCATGATAGGTCCCATGTCGTCGGAAACAGTTCCGGAGATGATACGGGATTGAGCAAAAGAGAAGAGAGGGAAGAAGAGGAAGAGAAGAACGACAACGGCCTCTCCCCCCGCCCTCCCCCGTAGGGAGGGAGCCGGTAGGCGGAAGGTGTTCGCTATATGTAGGTGAAATATTTGCATAAAATCTCAATTATCATTTTTCATTTATCAATTATCATTGCCTCCCCTTTTCCGCGAGAAAACGTATCTACTCCCCCTGTGGGGGTGAGGGGGGCAGCTCCCTCCCTACGGGGGAGGGCGGGGGGAGAGGCCGTAGGTTTACGGGTTGTATTTCAACGGCTCACTCACCTGATGCACCACCGCGAATGACGATACGCTGATGTTCTTGGCTGATGCAGCCCTCGCATCAAACTCATAGTCGCGAGTCATCTTGTTCACCAACCTGGTAGTGGAATTGGCATCAATACGGATGCTATGACCAGTAGCGTCAGTAACAGTAAGGATGCCATCGGTTGACTCTGTTGTTATCTTGGCAGGAATACCGAGTTCTGATGAATACATAGACTGGTATGTGTTGCGCGAAACCTTGTTGTCGGCAAACACGGAGTTGTTCATGAAGTGGTATCTCACGAAGGCACGCAACGTGTTCAGTTTCTTCAGCACCTCTGCCTTTGCTGCCTTTATCTCGCTTTCAGGATAGTCACCCTCATTGCCCTGATATTTCTCATAGATAGCCTTGATGTCTGCGATTCGTGGCAGATTGTCGTTGTTATAGGCTATCTCCATCGCTTTGTTGTCGGGTGCGAAGAACGTGTAGTTATATCCGTTGAAGAAGTTCACATTCTGGTCGAGTGCACAACCGCCCTTGCCAGAGAACACGAAGTATCGCTCTTGTGGCGATGTGCCTACGGCAGCCGTTTCAGCAATGCCCGCCCAACTCATAAGCACCGATTCATCGAATATTGAAATCATGTCAAGGAACTCAGAGAAACGATCCTCATACTTATGCAGAAGCGCATACACGCTCGTTATGCTTGGCTGAATCACGTTATCCAATGCAAGGGTGTAGCCGTTTCCTGTTGTCGGATACCAGCCTCGGGTTATGTTGGCAGCCTTGGCTCCATTGTCTAACTGCGCGCCTCCACGCACCTTACCTGTAAACGTAATGACATTGCCCGACTGCGACTTATGGAAATCATCCAATCGTATGGCTCCACCATGTTTTGTGAGGTAGTAATGGTTCTCGCCAAAGCGATCCACATTGGCAGAATCGAGGATGAGGGTATGGTATTGCAGCACGTCATACACCTGCGACTTATAGTCCTTTGAGCTTGCCGTGATATCCTCTACCGTATTCCTTACCGAAGAGGAGATTTCACCCGTTGCCTTGTTATAGTTGTGAACCTTCACACCTATCTTCTCCACAAGTTCGCCTCGCTTGTTTGCCTCCCAATGTGAGTAGAACTCAAGGGCGCGAGGAGTGGTGGATGCAAGCGATACTGGGTCTATGTAGCATCCGGAAAAGGCATTATTGCTTGGCAGGAAGAAGGTAAACTTCGACTTCATAGCCAACAGATAGTAGTAGAGGTCTGCACCCCATGTAGAGGCTGACGTTCCGTTGGTCTTATCTTGTGCGAAGGAGTTCATGATGCTGTATTCTGGGAAGATAACCGCCGGACCGAGCACAGACTGATACTCATCAGGCACAATCATTCGGTTAAGCTTATACACTACTCCATTGCTTGCCACGCATACATCATATTTCTCGCCCTCCGCCGTCTGCTTACGTGCAAGGTCAGCGGTGGTGAGCCCCATGAACTCACCCGATGCGTTCTGCTGAATCTTATCGAACTTGCTCGGCACGCTCTCAATGAACGAGCTTTGCATCAGGTTGTTCACGAAGGTTGTCAATATTCCGTTTCCCTTTACAAACATCGTGTCAAGATGCTCGGGTAGGTTCTCAGGCGTGTTAGGTAGTCCCTTCTTTCCATAGTTCTCCACGAAGAAAGCTCCATCACCTCCTGCACAGAAGTATTTCTGCATCACCTCGTCCGTAGGCACAAGGATTGCTCCCATATCAGCCAAAGTAACGGCAGATGATGTGTATTGATTCCATCCTGGATCCCAGAGCAACTGCTTGTTTGTTGTGGAAGAACCATTTGGATCAAGCGTAGTGCCACCTGTACCATGCGATTTCTTAGAGAAATAACGTACCTCGAAGATTGAGTCTAACACCACCCTGCCATTCTGTAAAGCCCATGAGTTATACGAGTTGGTTGCCTGTGCATTATAGTAAGGAGCACAGTGATAGTCGAGCATTCGGGAAAAAAGTTTTGTATTCTTCTCACTACGGAGCACCTGCCCCACGTTACCTGGAGGTACTATCACCTTATCAACCTGATGTATATAACCGTTCATACAGGTAACGTCGCCCTTCACCACCTTGTTGCCAAACACGTATGTGCTCTGCGAATCATCCACGCTTGCACCTACGTTCTCGCCACGCAGAATACCAAAATCGCAGTCGGCACCGGTAACGGTAATGGCATTGTTCAGCATCTGCTCACGGGTGAAGTGAACTATCATTGGCACCGTACCGTCGTATATCACGTTGATACCCTTCTGGTAGTAGTTTCTCCAATAAGAATTGCCCTGAGGCATGGTAGCCCCAGAGAAAAGAGTGTATATCGTATCGGTAATACTCAGGTTTGAAGCGTGTTTCAAGGCAATACCACGACTCACGTTGTTATCATCGGCGGAAACATTAGAGAGCATACCCGTGAGCATCGCATTGTCGAGCATGGAGGTATAGAGCAACTGTTTCTTCATACCCTCCGTAAGTTCTGCATAGGAATGAACCCCAAAGGCATTATCCGACTGGAAGAAAGCCTCAAAGGCGGCATCGTTGGCAGGGAATATCGTCTTACTACCTGTACGACCAAGAACCTCATCATACCCAAGATCCCTTACCAACTGCAAGTAGTTGGTAAAGGTACCCTCAAGGTGCTTACCCGACTGCAGTTCCTCGTATATCGTGGAACCGAGCCACTCCGGCTTCTCGTCAGCAGGCACAAGTTCTTCCCTCTGACAGGAAAACATCATAGCCATGCACGAAAGAGATGCACATAAGATGAGTTTTTTCATATATTATCGTTTATTTAGTTTTAGGCACGTTTATATATTCCGTGTTAGTAAAGTTATTAGGAGCTTTATGAATTTCATTCGTCCTTTTTCAATTTGCAAAAATAGCAAAAATATTTGATATTTATGCATAATCTCACGAAAAAATACGAATAAAACCGAAAATTCTTTGATTTTTATGTTTTAGAATAGCCAATCCCAATACCATATCCAACGTAAGCCACCACTATTCCTATGCAATTTCTCTGCTAATCCTCTGCTATGTCTCTGCTACATCTCTGCTCAGGCTCTGCAAAACCTCTGCTACCGTAGCAGAGAAATAGCCTTTTCATAGCGTTGGCACAACGAAAAATCCCCCACTCCACTTTGGGAATGAGGGACGTTTTATGTTTTGAGTTTAGTGTTTAGTGATGAGTGTTTAGTGATAAGCGTGTCAAAACATTCCGCAAGACTCTAAACTCTAAACCCTAAACGCTAAACGCTAAACTATAATACTCTTACTTAATCTTTGCACCAACAGCGTTGAATGTACCATTAGCGGTCTTGATGACGAGCTTACCATTCTCGATAGCCTTAATCACCTTAGCATCCTTAGCAACAGAAGCAACCTCGTTGATACCAGTAGCAGATGATGCAGGAACATCAGCAATTACAGCAATCTTAACGTTGTCGAGCCAGCAGCAACGCTCACCATTATTATATGTAGAACCGAAGCTGAGAGTCTTAGCAACTGCATTCTCAGGCATTTCAACAGGAGCATTCCAGTACTCATTACCATTATAGGTAGTCTTAACAGTCATGGTCTTGTCTGTATAGTTCAGATATACATCGAAGTGAGTTCTGTTAGCCTCTACGCAGATATTACCCTGTACGTTACCATTGTTCTTACCACCAATAGCGCTGAACTTAGACTCATCAACACCAAGTGTGTTATATTCAGAAGCAACATCACACTTACGAACGTAACCAGAAATAGTATCGCCATTCTCATTCAAGAGAGCAAAGCCCATAGACTGCTTGCCAAGATAGCCGAAGTAGATATCGAATGAATATGCTACGACATCATTGCTCTTTGGAGCATAGTCGATAGTAACCTTTGCATCACCCTTACCGAAGTAGAGCACATCCTTGTAAAGGTCGTTGAAGCCCTGACCGAAAGCATACTGTGTCCACTCAGTCTGCATGTCCTTAGAGAATGCACCGATGATATCAATCTTACCCTTTGTACCTGCAATTGAGATCAGAGGATCCTCACCCTCCTCAGCAGCAGGAGTCTCGGTATAAGTATTAGAGAAGTCGATGTCACAGAGGACATCACTCTTAACTGAAGCTATGAATGCCTGTACTGCCTCTGCGAGAGCAGCCTTTGCTTCAACAAGAGCCTGTGAACCCTCTGCTGTGAACTGACCAGCCATCTGAGCAGCGAGCAAGTCCTTGACATTCTTGATTGCAGTACTAAGACTTGCCTTATCACCGCTGTTATACATTGTTCTTGCAAGAGTTATCTCTGCAGCCTCGATAGCTGCTGGCATATCAGTAATAGGAACGTTTACAGCATTGAATACATTGATGAAATCATTATTAAGATAACGTACACCTGCATTCATGATAACATTAGCAAGACCGTTATCTTTGTGGTAATAAAGTGAGTCCTTAGTAATATACTCACCATCCACATAGAAGAGAGCACCTGTAGCCTGATATGTAGCCTCACCTTCAGCATAGAGGGCAAGAAGTGCATCCTCATCAAGAGCCTTCCAAGTAGCTAAGCGCTTCTTTGTCTCGTCGATACCCTTCTGAAGGTTATCCTTACCCCAAGGCTTCTCTGTCTGTGTAGCAGCAACGAGTTCCTCTGCCACCTTGATACGATCCTCAAGGGCTGCAATCTGTGTCTGAACATCTGCAATATAAGCTTTCTGCTCTGGTGTCTGCTCACCCTGAACAAGCACCTTATAGAGTACAGGATTTACAAGATTAACATCTATACCAGGAGTTGGTGATGGGCTATCTACCTGATAGCAATGCATAAGGATAGTAACTTCCTTATCCTCATCGATATTGAATGCGCCGATAAAATCCTGATCGAATGAAGGACTGAGTGTACCTCTTGCGATTGTATCATTCTTTTCTGGATCATCTGGATTCTCAAGAATCAACTCAATCTTTACATTGTCGTATGCACCTGAACGCTTCCAGCGGTTCTTATTCATGGTCATCATACCACCAGAACCAGATACGCCAAGACGATATGAACCCTTCTCGAGTGTAGTTGTCAGGCGAGCCTGTGGATCCCAATTGCTATAAGCATAGCCACGCATCCATTGTACCTGAAGAGGAGTATCGGTTTTATTGGTCTTATGAGCCCAACGATCGCAGTTGAATACCCAAGGCTGTGACTTTGCCTCATTCATACACTTGTTGTACTTGGCCTCCCAGTTCATCCAGTTAGCAGAATAGTTACCACCTGCACCATCAGGATGATTGATAGTATTGAGTACGTTTGACAGGTTCTGAGGAGCAAACTCATCATCAAAGTACGTCTCAAGGTTTGCAAGCATTGTTGCTGCTGTTGCGTCATCCTTTGCTGTAATAGCACCTTGCAACTGATTGACATACTCCATGAGGTCAGCATAGCCCTCATACTCCTCTGAGCCATTAAGAACAGTCTTGATCCATGCAAGACGACGTTCTGCTACTCGCTCATCAAATACAGGTGAAGCTTCATGGCACTCAACATCCTTGATTTCAATACCCTCAGTCAAACCACGGAAGTCAATAACGATCTTACCGTCAGATGGCGCCACAATAGGGAAAGCAAACTCCGTGAAGTCTTCGGTTGTATAGCTGTAGCAATTCTCTTCAGCCACACCATTTTCTCCAAATGACAGTTCAACACCATCAGTTCCTCCCTTTGTAGCAAGAGTACCGTCAGTATTGAAATAAGCAAAGATATAGTTGTTGCCTCCAGCAAAGAGGTCAACATCAGTATAGCCATCACTTGCACCCTTAACCTTTAGAGTAACAACGTATGTGCCACCATTAGGAACGTTAACAACCTGATACATACCATTTTCCATGGAATTCATACCACCGTTAACTTTTACGCCGCCAGTTTCTACGACTGTGAAAACATCAGAAAGACTTGCGACTGTTGGATCTGTAGCCGTCCAACCGTCAAGAGAAGCGCCTTTCAGTTCTCCATTAGTTACAAGGTTAGCTGCAGTTACCTTATATTTAGCAGCACGTGTGTAGATGAAATCATCCACATTGTAAGCATTTGCACCAATAGCCATCGATGACAACAATGCCAATGAAAGTAAATTTTTAACCATAGAGCAATGTTTAGTTATTATGTTAAAGATATTATATTAAAGTGTAAGGGCCAAGTACTAAGGCTTTTGACTTTCGACCTTTGACCTTTGACTTTTCGTATAGATTATTGTTCTGGTGGCAAAAGTAGTAAAAATAAATTAAACCACAAAGAAAAATCCACCATTTTTTTGCAAAATAGTACGAAATTAAGCAAAAAATGAAAAATAATAAAATGAAAAAATGAAAAATACAGATTACATTTGTAAGTGAAAAATGAAAAATGAAAAATGAATAACACAAAATACTAGTAGCCACCAGAACGAGATCCACCTAAGGGCGTTAGCCAGTATTTAATATTATCATCTATTCGTTATTCACTATTCACGAAAATAGTAACTTGTATTTTTCATTTAATCAGTTTCCATCCGGCTTCTTACCATCATATAGTGGTGACAACGGCCAGTAGAACGTTTGCCAATCGTCTGGCTGTGAGGGAGAGAAATCCGTCCAGTCGGGAGATAGGTATTGCACTAACGGAGAGTTTATTCTCTTCAAGCCCATTACCACGAGCTTTGAAACCTCGTATGCCCCGAAGGGATTGAAATGGGTGTTATCCGACAATTTCTTCACCTGCCAAAGGAATGTCCCCATAGGATAATGCACAAGTAAACGCTTGGAATCCTCTACTCCCATAGTCTCAAAAAGAATCTTCGTATCTGCATTAAGGTCTATGAGAGGAACCTTCTCTCTTTCGGCAACAGCCTTCATAGCCGCAGGAAAATCACCATGACTATTCTTTATCTTTCCTTCTGCATCAAAGAGTCGCCTCTGCGTCGGTGTGCAGAAAATGATATTTCCCTTCTTTGCACGAACCATATCCACGAACTTCTTCAAGGCTACGGTATAGTGATACCAAGCTCCTGTTCCTGGCCCTTTCTCCTTCTCGTCGTTATGTCCGAACTCGCAGATCACATAGTCACCTTCCTTTATCACGGAAAGTATTTTCTGCAATCTATTCTGAGCCATAAAGGAAGTAGCGGTCAATCCACTTTCGGCATAGTTGGCGATGGAAAGACCCTCTAAATCCCCCTTAAAGGGGGACTTTCCTCCGCGAACCGGCTCTCCCCCTTTAAGGGGGAGCGGGGAGAGGGTCTGGGTCTGCTGCTCTACAAACCACCTCGGAAACATCTGTCCCCAAGAAGCCCAAGGCTCTACTCCCTGATCCACTACGGTGGAGTTTCCACAAAGGAAAACGGTTGTTGCCGAAGTATCAGGAACAATCTTTATGCTCTCCACACAAGGAGCCGCTCCGTTAAACTCAAGCGTCAGTTTTCCATCCCACGACAAAGAGCCCTTCTCGCCAGGTTTAATATGCACTTCCGAAGGCTGCGTGTCCTTGCCGTCAATACCCTTGAAAGACGGAATCTCCACACTCCTTTTATTAACAATGAAAGAGAAATCGCAAAACTGTCCTTTCTTCGTAACGCATTTCTCCACCATCATCCTACGTGCCTCTGCCCTTACAGTAGTCTCGCCCTCACGCTTCTTATTGCCAAGACGAACAGTAACACGATAGTTGCCATCAGGCACCTTTACCGAGAAATAGAACGGCGAAACACTTTTTGCCATGGGAGCATCCACAACGTCATAGCCATAACCGACAGCATCCGAATAACGTGGCTGTTGCTTTGTCAGGTCATACGACATCTCCTGTGCATCAGCAACAGCACAGGAGAACAAAAGTGATATTATGGTCAGAAGTTTCATCTATCTATTTCTATCTCGATACGGTTTGCACCTTGATATCGTCAATAAGCATCTCATCACCTTCTTGAACGAAATCTACATAATATGAATGCACCACTCTTGTGTTGTCGGCATCCAATAGGTTTTCGTCCTTTTTCTTGTTAGCTAAGATTACAAGGAATTTATGTGTAGATTCAAAGGAGAACGAGCACAGATCATTATTGTTCACGTCCCAGTTCACCCAAGTCTTCTCAGGACATATATCGCTAAACTCCAGTTCCTTACTCTCGAATTTCTGGCATAGCTTTTCAGAGAAGTATTTATGCAGATCCACATGCTCGGGATCAGTATAGAGTTGCTGGGCAAGCTCGCGGAATTTCTTGTCCCTATGGGCATTTCTTCGCATTCCCTCCTGAAGCCTGCCTATGGCATTGGTCAGTCTTCTGACAACGGAATCCTGCTGTTCCTTCGACTTCTGGATTTTCATCTCTGGGTAGATGTCGCCCATATAGTTGAGGTTCTTCAGGAATACTACGACAGAATCAAGTTGAGCACAATACAGGTCGGGATTCTTATGGCAGAGAGGCGTGAACGTGGCATTGGTCTCACTACGGAAAGCACCAATGAGCTGCGAAATTGTCCTGTTTCTTCCGCCCATCTCATAGAAGATGAGATACTCCATAGTGGCTGAATAGTAACATCTGTAACTTATCGGCATCATCTTGTCGAGAGTCTCGATAGATACGGAATCGCCATTCTTCGGCATGAGAGGGATAAGCGAGAAGAAAGTCTCAATTTTGGCATTTGGCCTTCTTGAAATCTCAGAAAAGAATTTGCTCAGGGTATAGGCATTCTCCGTTGCATTACCAGTAAGCCTCGGGAATGGCACGTCGTCACCAAACTTGCTGTGGAAAACCCTATGCGAAGAGGTATCGGCAGGAACGGGCACACCATATCCATCGCCATCAGCAGCGAGCAAGGTGTTGATATCAAGCGCAAATGCACTTAGAGAGCATAGGGCGGTAACGACGAATAAGTATAATTTCCTCTGCATATTTTTCTCTTTCCGATTTTTTCCTAGTATGATTATTTAACGCTCAGACGCGAAGTTTATACCCTCTTTATCCCTGCGTTGTAAATCATCTTCTTTGATAAGTCGCAAGTAGTTAGTCAGATGCACGAGCCAAAGCTCATCAGCACCTTACATATAAATATGTGTTTGCAAAAATAAACAATTTCCCCGAAACCTCCAAATATTTTTGCAAATATTTTCAGCAAGGGTTTACAATCACCGCAATTTTGGCATTTTCAGGGGTATTTTCACTATGCGAGAAACAATAAAAAAGAGAAAACGGAGACCTATTCAACGTGAGTTCGAAGAATTGCAGCAAGCTGCTTTTAACTGACAATAATTACCAATCTTACCAATCTTTTACCATAAAAATAAAACATAAAAATAATAATTATTGGAATAAGATTGGTAAGATTGGTAATTATTGTCAGTTAAGCATCAGAGATGCGTTTATCTTTAATTCATCGGATTCACGTTAATTTATTTTCCGCTTTTTACTAAGGGTTTGGATCTGTGCAAACGTCTAATATAAGCCTTCTTTGAACGGAATTGTTTTACTGATCCATAAACAATAACGGCATCATATCCATTAGCTCGTGCCTTTTCATCCTTATCTAGGATATAGATTTTAGCCAATGGAGTTATTGTATCAGAATAATCCACCTTAATCTCACCACACGCGGAGAAATAGCGACTTTTATCAGTTCGAGCGCCACCTCCAGAACCTGTATAAAAAGCTACTTTTTTATGTGCGAAATCATAATTCAGCCCACATATTGTAGCCAGCTCTTTTAACTTCACAGCCTCTTGTTGATTAATCGTATCATTTACCAACCGCCCTTTTTCTCGTGAATGAGAGAAGGTAAAAGGCATTATCAACATCAGGAAAGCGATCAAGTACCTCATAGTTAGTTCTTTATTATTTTATCTATCGTTTTGAAATTTCATCCAAGACCTTTACTTTCTCTTCATTCGACAATTCAAGGAAATCCTTAGAGAAGCATCCAAAATAGGGATCAAGGCTTTTATTAAACTGCTTAAATTCTGATGATGTTCCCCAACACCCAAGGCTTGAAGCCTCATCCTCTTTGTATTGTTTCTCTCCACGAAAAGTACAATACGCTGTGTTATTTTTCTTATCCAGCCGATATGTATAAACCCGCAAATGATACTCTCCATCCTCATAACGCAGGAACTCGATGGTTCCACTTGTTATAATCTTTGCTTCAAGTCTGACAAGCATCTCATTCTTAGCCAGATATGAATCAGATACGCTTTTCCATGTTTTCTTCAATCTCTTAACCACTTTATCCTTTGGAACAAATGATTTATTCCAGAATAGGATTGCGGCATCATAACCACCAGATTCCTTCTTTTGGTTTTCGTCGAAGATATACAAAGTGCCATTATCCAAAGGAGTGTTCTTATCTGCAAGATGTTTTCTTTGCATATCGAAGTATTTGGTCTTATCACCACCTTGAAGAAATCCCACCACCTTGTTCGCGAAGTCGAAGCCATTCAAGGAATCTTTGAAAACCGCATTCAGGAAGGCACTCTCATAACTGTTCAGCAATGGCGAACTATCCCCCATTTTATCCAAATGGCTCGCGATTTCCGCAGACACATCATTATTCGCACGGATTTGTCCGAACAGATTCATACTAATGAAAAACGAAATTAAGATCATTAAATGCCTCATAATTCTATGATTTACGGGATTGATAGATGTTTAATGGCGATAAGTTCGCGAAAAGCCTTGTAAAGGCGAAATAGTATAGGCGTGGGTAAAACCCACGTATCATTGACCTCTCCCCCCCAAGAGCGCCGTAGGTGCGACATATTTTCATATCACAGCGAGAAATATGGAATTATGTCGCCCTTACAGGGCTTATAAACTCCCCACCCAATATGGTAGCGCTTCCACACTACCCTATAATATGCCGTCCTTCTATGTTGCAAACCAAATAATTGGCTGTCATTTTTGCATTGTTTAACCATTTTTGTCCCGTTTTTGCCTTATTT
>CACYXI010000036.1 GCA_902778265.1 uncultured Bacteroidales bacterium
CTGATTTTAACAATGTTTAATGCGGCAATGTAGACCTATAATCACTTTGCAATGGACTGATACCTACATTATAAAAATAATTTTGATCACTTACTTAAACAATTAATTTGAGTTAGTGTTGGCAAAGTTAGGCATATTTTTTTACAAAACCAAAAAATATGCTCACATTTCTTTATTTTATATGATGAGGAGGCAGATTTTCAATTATTTTACGTACTTTTGCGTTCGCTTTATAGAAATCGTATTTTTACATGGTAAATGATAAGACTATAATTTTCTTGCATGGTTTCTTTGCAAGTGGCAGTTGTGAACCAGCCAAAGCATTGGCAGAATGCTTCAAAGGCAAATATAATGTGCTGACTCCCGACTTTCCTCTACATCCCGATGATGCTTTGGCTTATGTGGTGGAACTCTGCAAAAAGCATCGTCCGGCATTGCTCGTAGGCAATAGCTGTGGTGCTTTTTATGCTCAGATGGCATCAGCAAGGCTCAATATTCCTGCTTTGCTCAGTAATCCTTATTTTATAATGACGGATTTTCTAAAGGAGAGAAAAGGGAAGCATAGGTATAAGTCGCCTCGTGCTGACGGCAATCAGGATTTTGAAATAACAGATGCGTTGATTGAGGAATTTCGCAATCTTCAGGCAAGGCTGTTTGCTGATCAAGGCGAGGCTATGGTATGGGGAATCTTTGGCGATAATGATTCGATAGCCCATTTCGAGCCGATGTTCCTTGAACATTATCACACCACATTCCATTTCCCTGGTGCTCATACGCCAAAGGCAGAGGAAATAAGGGAATACTATGTACCGATTATTGAGAGGATGATGGGGGAAGTGAAAAATGAAAAGTGAACAATGAAAAATTATAAAATACAAGTTTGTTTTGCGCGTATGGTCTCTACCGGAAAAGTGTAACTTGTATTTTTCACTTTTCACTTTTCATTTTTCATTTATTAATGCAACGTTATTGTGTACCTTACCTCAAACGTTTTGTGTGGAGCGAGGCATTGCATCCAGTCCTTGTCTTCGAAAGTTCCATCATAATTGGCACGATCTGCGCGTCCATACCAAGGTTCGATGCAGACAAATGGAGCATTCTTCTGAGGAGGTGACCAAAGTCCGACCAAAGGAGCATCCCAAGAGAGAGTGAGGTATGGCTTCTTGTCCTTATCACATAGAGTGACCTCATGCACCTGATCGTGTTCAAGCACAAGGGCATCGTGATTGAAGGTCTCGGTGGTAAGAGGCAGATAACCGTCTGATACCTTCAGACTTTGTTTTTTGTCAATATCTACGCAACCACCTTCCGTAATGAGAGTACGGACAATCTCTGCTGGCTTTTCTGAAAAGTAGAAATAACCTCGGTCATCGCTCTTTGCAAGCTCTGCATTCATGGCATCAACACCATTCTCTATCGTTTCGTTGGAAAGAAGTGGCCAATAGAATGCTGGATGTGCTCCAATCTGGAAATACATATCCTTATCTGACGGATTCTCCACCTTCCAAATAACATCAATGCTCTTGCCGCTTAACTTGTAACCAATGCGGAGAATGAAAGGGTAGGGGTATTTGCATAGAGTTTCCTCTGATGATCTAAGCTCATATTCGAGATAATCGGCTTCTTCCTTGATGAGTTGAAAGTCAAGATCTCGTGCAAGTCCATGCTGCCCCATCTTGAAAGATTCCCCGTGAGAGCTGTACATACCGTTCCATATGCTTCCCACGATAGGGAAGAGCACAGGAGAGTGACGTTTCCAGAATTCAGGATAAGCGCCCCACAGATATTCCCTTCCGTTGTAGCGTATGCTTGAAAGCTCTGCTCCGTGATTTTCTACCGAGATTGATAATATGCCGTTTGATATTTTTTTCATAGTGCAAAAAATTAAAAAGTAATAAGTAAAAATAAAAAAGTATGGTTTGTATTTTCCCCGACAGCTGTTCGCTGCAATGGTAATCATACTTTTTACTTTTTAATTTTCACTTATTACTTTTTAATCATTTACTTATAGTCCGAGATCCTTCTTGATTTCCTCTACGCGAGCATCAGCCTTAGCGGTTGCAGCAACATAGTCACCGTCGAACTGTCCTGGAACTGGAACCTCGCAGTAGAACTTGATCTTTGGCTCTGTACCTGAAGGGCGAACACTTACCTTCAATCCATCCTCTGTGAACCACTGGAGCACGTTGCTTGTAGTTGGCATCTCGAAGTCGGTAACAACGCCGTTGTCTGTGCGCTTTAACACCTTGTAATCCTTGATTGTCACAACCTTGCTACCTGCGATTGTCTGAGGTGGGTTCTGACGGAAGTTCTCCATCATAGCCTTGATCTCATCAGCACCAGACTTACCAGGCTTAACAACATTGATAGTTGTCTCCTTCTGGAAACCAAACTCCTTATAGATGTCGAGGAGAAGGTCGAACAGAGTCTTGCCCTGATCCTTTGCCCATGCTGCAATCTCACAGATCAAGCAGATAGAAGCAGGAGCATCCTTATCACGAACCTTATCGTATGGCAGATAGCCGAATGACTCCTCACCGCCACCGATATACTGACGCTTGCCCTCGTTTACACGGATGCGGTATGCAATCCACTTGAAGCCTGTGTATTCATCGAAACACTCAACACCGTTTGCCTTTGCAATCTTAGCGATAAGCTCAGAGGTAACGATGGTCTTAACCATGAAGTCAGATGGCTTGAGCTGGCCGAGAGCCTTCTTGTTCTTGATAGTGTACCAGTAGAACATACAAGCGGTCTGGTTTCCGTTGAGAATCTGCCACTCGCCCTTACCGTTGCGGCATACGATAGCAAGACGGTCAGCATCAGGGTCGGTAGCAACTACGAGGTCAGCATTGAGCTTTGTTCCGAGCTTGATGCCGAGAGTCATAGCCTCTGGGTTCTCTGGGTTTGGAGAAACGACAGTAGGGAAGTTACCATCAACAACCATCTGCTCTGGCACTACGTTGATGTTCTGGAAGCCCCAAGAGCGGAGGCAAAGTGGAACGAGCACACGACCTGTGCCGTGCATAGCAGAATAAACGATGTTCAGATCCTTGTTGCGGAGGATTACATCCTGGTCAACCATACCCTCCTTAACAGCCTGCATATAGTCGAAGTCCATCTCACCACCGATGATCTGGAGAAGGTCTGGGTTAAGATCCCACTTTACGTCCTCGATCTTCACCTTCTTCACTTCCTCAACGATAGCTGTATCGTGTGGCATAAGCACCTGAGCACCATCCTCCCAATAAGCCTTGTAGCCGTTGTATTCCTTTGGATTGTGAGAAGCTGTTACGTTTACACCACACTGTGCGCCAAGCTGACGGATAGCGAATGAAATCTCTGGGGTAGGGCGGAGGCTCTCGAAGAGATAAGCCTTGATGCCATTGGCTGTGAAGATAGCGGCAACGGTCTCTGCATAGTCACGACCATTGTTACGGCAGTCATGTCCTACTACTACTGCAAGATCCTTGCGACCAGGGAATGATTTTAGCACATAGTTAGCGAATCCCTGTGTAGCCATTGCCACGATATACTTGTTCATGCGGTTAGTACCGACACCCATAGTACCGCGGAGACCGCCAGTACCAAACTCAAGGTTCTGATAGAATGCATCTATGAGGTCAGATGGATCTTCCTTGTCAAGGAGAGCCTGTACTTCTGCGCGTGTCTTCTCATCAAAAGAAGGTGATAACCACTCTTGTGCCTTAGCGCGGCACTGAGCAACGAGTTCTGCGTTGTTTGCCATTTTTTGTTTTTAGTATATTAGATGAATAATTTAGAATTAACTGTTTTTATAATTACTAATTACAAGTTACGAATTACTTGTTTAGCTTTTATCGCTCAATCCCTTTCGATGGAAAAGGAAACTTGGTAATTCGTAATTTGTAATTCGTAATTTTTTCAAGTGCCTACAAAAGTAGAAAAAAGATTTTATAAAATGAAAGAAAAGAACTCTTTTTTTCAAAAATATCAATGATTTTCTTCAATTATTTGGGAAAAAGCATTTTTTTTACTATATTTGCATTTCAAAAATGCTCTAATCACTAATCATTCAGCGCTCAACTCTAAACAATAGAAATGAAGACAGAACTTATATTAATTGGTAAAACTAACGATAAGCATTTCTCGGCAGGTATCGATGATTATACATCAAGAATCAGCCATTATATGCCATTCTCGATAACGGTTATTCCAGAACTTAAAAATACGAAAGCCCTTTCCGAAGCCCAGCAGAAGGAACGCGAGGGTGAGATGGTGCTTGCAAAACTGCAATCGTCTGACCATGTCGTCCTGCTCGATGAGCACGGCAAGGAGTTTCGTTCCGTAGAGTTCGCAAGATGGATAGAGCAGAAGAATGCGTCTGTGCGCCGATTGGTATTCGTTATCGGTGGTCCTTATGGTTTCTCAGATGCCATGTATCAGAGGGCAAATGAGAAGATAAGTATGTCAAAAATGACCTTCTCGCATCAGATGGTTCGCCTCGTGTTCACCGAACAGATATACCGCGCTTGCACAATTATCAAGGGCGAGCCGTATCATCATGAGTGAGTTAAATGAAAAATTAAAAATGAAAAATTATAAAAATACAATTTCGTTTCTTTCGCTAAAATATTCGCGATAAAAGGTAAACTGTATTTTTCATTTTTCACTTTTCATTTTATAATTTATTAAACGACAATAATGTCTAAAAAGACCTTTCACATATCATTGATTTCCTTGCTCCTTGCAGCCTCTGTATCAGCACAGATTATGCCCCAAAGCACCGCTACCACCAAGCCGGGCATAAGGTGGTGGTGGATGGGTTCTGCGCTCGATAAGGAGAACGTGGCATGGAATATGCAGGAATATGCCAAGTGCGGTATTGGAGCTGTGGAGATAACACCGATATACGGCGTTCGCGATAATGAGCAGAACAACATAGAGTTCCTGTCGCCAAAATGGATGGAGATGCTACGCTTCGTGCAGTCGGAGGGTAAGAAAAATGATATCCAGATTGATATGGCTACGGGTACAGGATGGCCGTTTGGCGGTCCGTGGGTGCCTATTGAGCAGAGTGCATCGCGATTGCTTGTATGCGATACCACGATACACTCATCGCGTTTGCCCTACCTGAAACTCGTCCCTCCCATTCCTTGGGATGAACTGATGGCTGTGGTGGACGATTCTGCCTCTGCTATCGAACCGCAACTTCTCAGTGACTCACTCCTCATCGGTATCTATGCCTACCGTAAGTCGGGTGGTAAGGGCGACACGTTCCTTCGTCTTTCGTATGACAATGGCCAACTCGTTCCTGCTGATAACACCAAGAAGATAGCAAAGGGTAACTGGCGCATTATAGCCTTATGGAAGGAAATGGGCGTGATGATGGTGAAGCGTGCTGCTCTTGGTGGTACAGGTTATGTGGTGGATCATTTCAACAAGCGTGCGGTGCTCAACTACCTCAATCATATCAGCGATGCATTCGAAAAGACTGGCACACCTTATCCTCACACCTTCTTCAACGATTCGTATGAGGTGAGCCGAGGCGACTATACCCCAGAGCTGTTCCGTGAGTTCAGAAAGCGCCGCGGATATTCGCTTGAGGATAACATAGAGAAACTTATTGATGGTGACGTTAAAGTATTATCCGATTACCGCGAAACTCTCGGCGACCTTATCTTTGAGAATTTCACGCAGACATGGACTGAATGGGCGCATAGTCATGGTGCCATAACCCGCAATCAGGCTCACGGTTCGCCTGCCAACCTCATCGACTGCTATTCAGCTGTGGATATACCAGAGATTGAAGGTTTCGGACTTACCAATTTCGGTATCAAGGGGTTACGTCTCGATACCGCCCATACGCGAAAGAACGATTCTGACTTCTCAATGCTGAAATATGCTCCTTCGGCTGCGCATATCAACGGTAAGAAACTCACTTCGAGCGAGACATTCACATGGCTTACAGAGCATTTCCGCACGTCACTATCACAGATGAAACCCGACCTCGACCTTATGTTCTGCGCAGGTGTCAATAATGTGTATTTTCATGGCACGTGCTATTCGCCGAAGGATGATCCGTGGCCAGGGTGGAAGTTCTATGCTTCCGTCGATATGAGTCCTACGAACAGCATCTGGCGCGATGCTCCCGAACTGATGAAGTACATAGATCGTTGCCAGTCATACCTGCAATGGGGAAAGCCCGACAATGACTTCCTCGTGCTGCTACCCGTTAGGGATATGTGGACAAAGGATAACGAGGGCAAGCGACTTATGCAGTTCTCCATTCACGAAATGGGAAATCTTGCTCCTGAGTTTGCGGAGGCTGTGAACAAGATAGATAAGGCAGGCTACGACTGCGACTACATCAGCGAAAAGTTCCTCCTCTCTACCTCATACAAGGATGGAAAACTCGTTACGGCAGCCGGTCAGCCATACCGTGGACTTATCATCCCTACTGATAGCACCATTATGACCGATGCCGTAAGAAGTCATATTGCCGAGCTAAAGGCACAGGGAGCAAAGATATTGACAGACGTAAAGCCTATTGAAATGGAGGGCTGCTGCAATCCTGAACCAATGCGCAACAAACTTGGCCTCAAGGTTATACGTCGTAGAAACGAGGCTGGCTATCATTATTTCATTGCCAACCTCACCCCTAACGATATTGATGATGTAGTAGATCTTACCGTTAATTTCACCGACCTGATGTGGGTTGATCCACTCACGGGCAAGAGATTTTCAGCCGAGGTGCAGGGTGGGGGAAAGGTAAGGGTAAACCTCCGCTCTGGTGAGTCACTGATTCTACAGACGTTCAATGAACCACAGCCTGAAATGCAACTTGAGCGTATGCCACGTAAGAACCTCACCGCTTTTGATGATAGTATCAATATCGACAAGGGATGGAAGCTCTCTTTCATAGAGGAAGCACCAAAGGTAAACGAAACATTCGATATTGGCACTCTTCGTACATGGGAAGGTCTCAATAACGATTCTGCAAAGGTTACGATGGGTACAGGTGTATATGAAACCACATTCGACCTGCCTGCCAACACCCAACACCCATCACCCAACACCCAAATTGATCTCGGCGATGTGCGTGAATCTGCGCGTGTATATATTAATGATGTGTATGTAGGCTGTGCGTGGTGTGTGCCATACATCCTCAATTTCGATGGAAATATACTCAAGCCTACAGGCAATCACATCCGTATCGAGGTTACCAACCTCCCTGCCAATCGCATAGCCGATATGGATAGAAAAGGCATTAAATGGCGCAAGTTCGATGACATCAACATCGTGAACATCAACTACAAGCACCGCAGGTACCATCATTGGGAACCAATGCCATCAGGTCTGAATAGTAGTGTGAGAATATATTTGTAATTGCAGATAATCATAATTTTATTTATCAAGATTATATTTATAAAGAATTAGAGAATTAGAGATTATTCTTTTGAATTTTTGGAGAATTAGAGAAATGTCGCTTACGCTCCTACCAATCACGACCATTCCCAATGCTACGCAAGTAGCAAAATTCTCTCTTTCTCATAAATTCAAAAATCTCTAATTCTCTAATTCTTGATAAAAATAAAAAATTGAAGAGATTGCGTAGATTGGTAATTATTGTCAGTTAAAAGCAGCTTGCTGCCAGACAATCTCAATTGGTCGAATGCTCGTTAATTATTGTAAGTTCAAGCACCAAATGTGCAAATTCGCTAAACCTCACGTTAATATATGAAGCTTGATCTATCAGCAGACCTCTTCCAGTCTTCCTGTTTCTGAATCTATGATAAATCCACGTACGATGATGTCCTTCGGAACGAGAGGATGCGTTCTGATGGTCTCAACGGTCTTCCTTACCGATGTAGGCGTGTCCTTGAAACCCTCAAGCCAGGTATCAAGGTCAATGCCACACTTGCGTATGGTGTCAAGTGTCTCGTCCGTCACGCCCCTTGCTATCATCTCGTGGTGGAAATGATCGTAGCTCATGTGACAGGCTCCGCAATGAGAGTGGGCTACAACCATTATTTCCTTAACCCCCAACTCGTAGATGGCAACGATAAGGCTTCGCATGGCAGAATCGAAAGCCGAGATAACCAGACCACCTGCATTCTTGATGATCTTTGCGTCACCATTCTTCAATCCGAGTGCAGCAGGAAGCAGCTCGGTAAGTCGTGTATCCATGCACGATAGCACCGCCAGTTTCTTGTCGGGGTACTTATCCGTCAGATACTTCTCGTAGCCTTTCTGTTCTACGAACGACTTGTTGTACTCTATTATTTGCTCTATCATAATCCAGATCTAAGAGTTACTCTTCAACGATAGGGTATAGCTCAATGAACTCGCCGTTATGACGCTGACCGTCATTTATCAGCTCTGCCATCTTCTCACCCACGGTGTCGATGTTGTGGAAACCAGGGAGAGCCATGTTGCCATTCAGGTCGGTGGTAGTAGGTCCGGGATGTACGGAGAATATCTCTACAGGAATATCCTTTTGCTCAAAATCCATAGCCATCACTCCCATCATGGCATTCTGTGCAGCCTTGCTTGCTACGTATGCCAGAGGATGCCAGTAAGGACTCACCTCACTTGGAACGGTGATGTTTATTATTCGTCCCTTGTTCGCCTGAATCACAGGGAGTAGGGCATTGGTCAGGGCAAAGGTGCCGTAATAGTTAACGGATACGGTCTCCTGAATATCCTTCATCTGTGATTCCCAACTCAGGTGAGCCATATTGCCCGGAATGCCAGCATTATTGATGAGCAGATTCAGGTTAGGATAGTCTTTCTTTATAGTCTCTGCACATTGTGCCACGCAGTTTAAGTCAGCCAGCTCAATGCTAACCCATCCAAGAACGTTAACACCAAGAGCCTTCAGCTCCGCAATGGCAGCTTTAGCCCTCTGCTCGTCTCTTGCTCCTAAAACTATGTCCCAGCCACTCATTCCGAGGTGCTTGCTGATTCCGAATCCTATGCCTTTGTTGGCGCCTGTAATAAATGCAGTCTTATTCATAGATATGTTGTGTTTATAAGCTCAATTTTTACGGTTGTAACATTAAGATGCAAAACTACGAAATAAACTCGACATTCACAAGGAAAACTCTTGGAAAACAAAAAGAATTAACCATTATACTTGAAAAATTAACATTTTATGTAATTACGAATTACAAAGTACGAATTACCAAGATACAATTTAATTAATCCTAGTTCGACTAAAATCGCCGAAGGTGCGACACCTAACAGGGCAGTCCGCAAGGGCTGTTACTATAATGATGTTTTTAGTGAGCGCCGAAGGTGCGACACCTAATGAATATAATAGATGTCGGTCCTTGGCTTTCCCTTCGGTCGCCGACCTCTTCGACGTTCAGATCTCATTCCCTAAAAATGTCTATAGATCCAGGGCTTGCGCCCTTTGCTATTAGTTGTCGCTCTTTCAGAGCTTCTTCAGCCACGTGTTTTTCAACAATATACGTGTTGATGAAATTCATCGAGATTTGTCGCAAATCCACAGACCGCAGGGAGGTAACTCACGTTAATTATATCCATGTCAGCTTTCGCCATAATCCTTCTAACGGTCCGCGTGGATGGTTGCTGAACCAATATCTGGCGAAGAGATACTGACAGATTACCATTCCGCATCCTATCATGACGGCATAGGTGGTGCCTAAATAGTGGTAGCAGGCGAGGCCGTAGTTGCAGAAGATGAAGCATCCGATAATGGACTGGAGCAGATAGTTGGTCAGACTCATACGACCGAAGATGCAGAGATGGTGAAGCACTCGGCGCACTCCTTCGAATGCATACCAGGCTGATACGATGGCGGAAACAATCACCTGTAGGATGATGATGTTGTAGATGGGCTTTAGCCAAGAGTCGAGTTCGCCGAAATTCACGAAACTGAGCACAAAAACAACAATCGTTGAGCTAATCAGGATGCGATGCCATATCTTCAGATTGCAGTCTTCGTTGTAGAAAAGCCTCTGTCGTCCTAACTGCATACCGAGGATGAAGAGGCATAGCAGTTGAGTTAATCGTCCGCTGAAAACATTGAACCGCAGATTCACCTCGAATCCATATCGCAGATTTGTGAGGGTGTTCTCCAAAAATGTACCATGCTCGTGAGCGCTGTTGATCTTACCGTATAGTTCCCATAAGGTGCTGTGGTCGATGGTGGTGCCTGTCAACAGGCAATAAAGCTCTACGGGTTGGATGGCGAGCAGGGCGATGATGCACCACACCCATTTCGACGGCAGATAACTGATGGGGATGAGCAACAGACCGTAGCACGCATAGAGCATCAGTATGTCGCCATCGTAAAAGGCTACGTTGATAATGCCTATAGTGAACAGTAGGCACATACGCCAGGCAAAGCGACCTGAGAAGTTCTTGCCTTTCTGCTGCTGATTATCGTTCATGATGAAGAAACTTAGTCCGAAGAGCATGGCGAATATGCCGTACATCTTGCCCGATAGTAGCCAGGCAAGTACGTTGGAAATGGTCTGGTCGCTTGCCAACGTATGGACTATCGGCTCTTGGGTAAAGATGTTGAAGTGCTCAACGGAGTGATACAGTATGATGCCGGCTACTGCGATACCTCTCAGGGCATCTGCCACATCTATTCGGGTGTTGGGTATGTTTCGGGTTTTATACATGATTTTTGTTTTTTCTTACAATATATAACGTGAGTTTCGATGAAAGCATACGAATGCGTACCTTGGGTGCTTGAACTGACAATAATTGCCAATCTTTTCAATCTTTTTATTTTTATAAAGAATTAGAGAATTAGAGATTTTTTCTTTTGAATTTATGAGAATTTGAGAAATGTCGCTTACGCTTTTGCCAATCACGACTATCCCCAATGCTACGTAAGTAGCAAATCTTCTCTTTTTCGCATTAATTCAAAAATCTCAAATTCTCTAATTCTTGATATATTTTTATTGGATAAAGATTGGTGAGATTGGTAATTATTATCAGTTAAAAGCAGCTTGCTGCCAGACAATTATAATTCATCGAACTCACGTTAATTATTGTCAGTTAAAAGCAACTTGTTGCTCTTTTTTTCTATTCATCGGACTCACAATAAATACTCTCCTTCAATTCTTACTGTTGCCTTACCGCCGAAGAGAACTTGGCCGTTAGAGTATCTCAGTTTCACGGAATTGAAGATACGATTGTTTCCACCCTGCTCAATGGTGATGGAATGACCATCCCAGAGGTTTTCGCTCAACAGATAGTTGGCGAAGGCGCTATTGCCTGAACCTGTGGCAGGGTCTTCGAGATAACCGAACTTCGGGGCGAAGACTCTCGTGTGAGCGAATGCTTCAGCATCGGCAGTCTGCTTTGAGAAGACGAGAATGATGTCGATGTCGTTCTCTTCGCAAAAAGTTTTCAGATGCTGTTCGTTCGGGAAAACGGAAATCTCTGTTTCCAAATCAGCAATAGGTACAATCAATGTGCGCAGACCTGCGTCGATGATGCGGATGGGCAGGTTTTTGCGGATTGCTCCATCGTTCAGTTCCAGAGCCTTTCCTATAACGTCGGCTGTCAGATTCATAGGATGCTCGATAGGATCGGGAGCGGTGATATACACAGCATCCTCCGTGTCGATGGCATTTAGCACCTCTACGATTCCCTTGCGGTTTGTTTCCACCTTTACTACTGGCTTCGACTTTAGCGCAGCATCGTCCTTGATCATGGAATACATCGTGGCGATGGTGCCATGACCGCAGAAATCCACCTCGCACTCTGACGAATAGTAGGTCAGCTTGCAATCGGCCACATCAGACTGTTCGCAAAACACGACCTCCATAACAAAGCCCTTGTGCTCTCTTGCTACGGCCTGCATCTGTTCTGGTGGCAGAGCATCCTTTTCCATAAACACGCACGCAGCCGGATTGCCGAGCGAGTCGCCAACCGTAAAAGCGTTACTCTTGATATACTTGTATCTTTTCATCTTCAGGGGTGTCATAAAATCATTCATATTCTTTCTGTTTAATGTTTTGACGCTACAAAATTACGAATTGTTGTTGAAACCGCAAAATATTTTTGGATAATGATTATCCGTAATTGCGTGACAGGCGGGCTGCAAGCCCAAAAGCACATAGCCTGGGGCATCGCCCTAGGTCTGGTGAGCGAGTTTATTCGCCCTGCAAGGGCAAAAGCTCTAATATAACGTGAGTTACCTCCCTACGGTCAGTGGGTCTTCAACAAATCTCGATGAATTAGCTCTGAAAGAGCGACACCTAAAAGGGTAGTACGTTAGTGCTACCTATGATGACGTTTTTTTTAGTGAGCGCCGTAGGTGCGACACCTAATAAATACAATAGGTGTCGGTCCTTCAGACCTCATTCCCTAAAATGTCTATATATCCAGGGCTTACGCCCTTCGCTATTAGGTGTCGCTCTTTCAGAGCTAATTCGTTGAATTCACGTTAAAATGCGAATCCGACATTCGCCGTGAGGGCATGATTGCTGATATTCTCAATATATTGTGTGAGTACAAATGTTGACTCATAAGACTGAAGTTGAGTATATTCTTGCAATTCGTAGCCAACGGATAACGACAGACTTTGGCGGTCTTTCAACTGATACCTGATGCCAACGGATGGAGTGAGGTAGAAACCGCTGCTCACATGTTTCTTGGGTGCAAAGGTATGACCGATGTTGCTCGCTACGAAGGGAGTGAAACGATGTGGCTTGGTGATGCTCCAGTGGAGAGTGGCATATACCGGAACCATCAGATGGTCGTACTTTGACAATCCTGTTCCCAATCCCGCAGACAAACGTGGATGGATTTTATATTCTGCGGAGACGAGTAGCGACAAAGGCTTGATGTCGGAATCCGCCAATGGCATACCAGTCACGATATTCGTCTGGAAACAGAATCTGTCTTTCTGAGCCTGTACGCCTATTGACATACAGGCCAGAATAAATGATAATACAATCCTATTCATTTTATATATGTAAATGTACGGAATTATTTTTATCCAGAATTAGAGATTTTTTCTTTTGAATTTTAGAAGAATTTGAGAAATGTCGCTTACGCTCTTGCCAATCACGACAGTTCCCAATGCTACGTAAGTAGCACTATTTCTCTCTTTCGTATTAATTCAAAATCTCTAATTCTCTAATTCTTGATTATAAAAATAAATTTGATTACATAATTACTATTTCGCCTTTACAATTTTTTTTCTTGTAATATGGGTTTGGTTATATTCGTAACCGAACCTTGAGTCCTATTCTTTTTAGTACTTACAGTAATACGTTTGACAATGTTGAGTGCCGAAGTGATGCCGTCCATGTCGTGATGAATCTCACCGTCGGTTCCGTCTGGGCTGCTATGCCCTATAAGGAAGGCCTCGAAAGTGTTGCGGTCAGAATCAAGATCTACATCAATACCATAGACAAGGGCGGGCTGTCCGCTTCCTTCATCGCCACCCGAATAGTTTGCATCTCCAGTTTTGGCATTCTCGGGATAGGCATCGTTCCAGTCGATGGAATGATTCACTTCAATCATCACACGGAACTGTCTGAGTCCAACTTTGTCGTGCATACGCACATCGAATGAATTTCGTGGTGTGGCTCCAGTCATGCCATCGGTCAATGGCAATTCTTTGCATCGATGACTCCAATAGGGTAGGGCCTCATTTCGTGGATTGCTATGTGCGCTTACCCAACTTCGTGTGGCTATCTTCTTCGAAGCATACAACGTTGTGAGGTATCGCCCGTCAACATCTTCTAACCAAATGGCGATCTGTGGTGGATTCTTCTTGTTGATACCAAGAAACAGGGGATAGTCGTGCAACCATTCGTCACCTGCTTCGATACATACACTCAGATTACCAGTACGGTACTCTAATTCTTCCTTGCTGCATGAGAGATTCATCATCATCATGGCAGCTACTAATAAAAACATCATTTTCTTTTTCATTTTCTCGTGTCTCATTTTATTTCTTGTTCTTATGAAATGCAACTCGTGTATAGCGCTAATGGTTGCCCACTATGGCTGCAATTGGTTTCCCGTGTTTAAAAAGACAAGTTACGTTATAGGTATGAAGAAGTTCTCATGACTCCTGGCCAGTAGCACCATGCAATAATGGCCGGAATGAGAGATGAGATAAATTGCAACCATCTGAAATCATGGATGCAGCTAATGCTTCCAGCCAACGCACGAAGACTATAGAGCACAACGATGGTGATGATAGCCAAGCGCGTCAGAGGCAAGCGACGAATGTCGCCTGTGGCAGAGAGGGCATACAAGCCTGCCAGAGTGAAAGCGAGGACAAGACCAATGGTCAGGGCATACAGCATCCAGACATGTCCAGATACCATCTGATGCATTATTTCACGTATGCCGTAGGCTTCGAATGCCTCGTCCAAAGCGAACAGACAGCCCGATGTGGCCTAAAGCTATAAGAAAGTGGAGCACTGCTCCGAGTCGTAATCTTTTCATTGTTTTATCTTATAAGTTCTTATGTATAATCCTTCGTGAATGGCGGCAAACGTGGCAATAGTGGCTACAATTGCGAAGGGAACGACTGTGCAAAATGTCATGGGGACTGCTATGAAAAGTTGGAATCCCGTTGCCTTGTTCGCAAGTGTGTGAGGGAAACAACAGTGCCCGTACATCACGAGTGCCGAAATCTGATTCACGATTTTAATCGTGACAATAACTCCCGCCCACAACCATAGCCATTGCGGCAGTTCGAGTATCGGCAGGAGCTTCCTGGCACAACACGCTACGAAGCAGATGTCAGCTATACTGTCAAGTAATGCTCCTGTCTTGGTGACACACTTTAGCCTTCTTGCCAGCCACCCATCGACTATGTCGCTGATGCCGCAGAGACCATAGATTATCCAAAGAAACACACTCGTCACATCACAAAGGAGCAGACCTAAAGAGCCTGCAATCCTGAGTAGAATTATAATGTTCGGCAAATGAGTCAACCTTTTAAATGCTTTAGATTGTTCTTTATTACTCAATCACAAAACTGCGTGGATAGAAATCACTATAGAAACGACCATCGGTTGCGGTGAATTTGAGTACGCTGTAGTTCGGGTCGGTGACACCGCCGGGATAGTACTGCTCGTCGCCGTCGCGCCAGATCATCTCCTTACTCTTGGCATCCGTCAACACCTCCATCGTTCCACGCAGCATTATGCCCTTGAAACCTTCGGCATCACAGAAATTGATCGAGGCCTTTGGATTTGCCTTATAGTGAGCCACGCGGAGAGAGAAGGTGTTGGTGGTGAAATAAAACGTCTTGATACCCTCGCGGACTCGTGGCGACAGCATCGCTTTAGTACATGGGAATCCTTCTTCATCGACTGACGAGATATAGGTGATAGGCAACGTGTCGGACATCTTGACGATCAGATCCTTCACACCTGCCATCGCTGGGGGTTCTACAGGAGCGACATCATTAATAGTCAGTTCCTTGCGCCAACGCTTCAGATGCGGGAAGTACATCTTCATCTGTCCGATGTATTCCTCTTTGGTAATAGGCAGGGGCAGACCCTTGTTAACCTCGCCAACGAATTGAGCGCAATGCTTAATCATCTCCTCCATCGTACATTCCTGCATGAACTTGCCGTCCTTATAGCAGTACATGCAGTAATCTTCATTCTTCGTGCCGTCGGCATTGGTGCCGAGGATTTCCTTTGTAAGCGGCATTCCACAGCTCTGACAAAATTTCTGTTCCATTTTTTTTACTTGTTTTAATCCCAATATTATTTCTTTTGACAATGCAAAATTACTGGTTGTTGCGTAAAGTACCCAATTTCTGGGATATTCTGCATAGTTTTATGACAAACGGACATAATTATCGATACTTACCAATGAGAATCCTTTTTGCTCAGACACCTTACGGTGGGCTTGTAATAGTCTATCTCCATCGCTTCGAGGGTACGCTTCTGCTCGTTCATCAGTTTTGGGTAAAATTTAGATACGGTTTGTCATCCAATGGACGGGTGCAGCCCCATTGCTGGGCGAAGCGTTCGAAATTCTTGCGTACAATACGCTTTATGAAGAGGCGGAACAGCAGATGAACAATCCAAGGATTCTTCTCTGGACCTGTGAATTTACGTGCCTCGGTGGTCATGAAATTGCCATTGCTGACGAACGACTGTCCCATCTTGGTGTAGGCATCCAGTTTCTTGGTCATCACCTTCTTCTTCTTCTCATCGTCGCGCATACGAATCAGAAAACTACCACCTTGAACCAGACAACCGCCGTAGGTGCAGCCTAATTGAGCCGGGAGGGACTGCAAGAATCTCTCGCAAAGACGCAGTTGATTACCTTCGTCGAAGCCTCCGTGCAGAATAAAAGACATCTGCGCAGTTTTTTGGCGCTCTGTTGGCAATGTCTCTAAAAACTCAAGCATGATACTTGGCACGCACTCAACAAAAAGTGGCAGGGCGAATATGATTTGATCGTGGTTGATGAAAGATGCACGTGCAGCGTCCCATTCCTTGCGGTTCGACAGCGAATACAGTTCGTATGTGCTGCCAGATGCTTGGAGTCCTTTGGCAAACGACTGGATGATTTTGTCTGTATTGCTGAACTTCTGCACACGTGGACTTCCATTGATTATGACTACATGCATGACTCGTCCTCCTTTTTTATATTATAGACACCCAAAGAATTGCCAGCGAGGTTTGAGGCCACGCGCTGGCTCCATTCTTCAAGAAACTCTTGGTCGGCCTTGCCTTTGTAAAGAAGACCGAAGTCCAGCGGATGATAGCGTAACTCGTGACGCTCTAAACCATTACGGAACTCCACATACATATTCAGCATCGGCACAATTCGATCCATTACCTGTTTACCGTGCCAATCTACGAATCCGAAGCGTGTATTCGATACCAGCCATAGATTCTCTGCATCCACCAGTTTCTTGATTATGCTCTCATAATCATCCTTGATAGCACATATTCCTGGTGTCTTCAACCAACACAGGTTGCAACCCATGCAATGCGCAATATTCATGTCGGAGGTGTTTATTACTTCCATATCTGCATCATTAACCAGAGTGCTAATTTTATCTGAAATTGTATGCTTCTCTAATGTGTTCAATACAATTGTCTTCATTTCAGTTTAAATATATTTTCCTTTATTCTGTTAAATAATTACATACGTGCCTTCTGCTTCTCTCCTGCACCACTTCCGCGATACTTAGAGCGTGCTTCATTGAATTTCCATACGAGGTCTATGATAAAGGTGCGGCGAACTGGGTTGTGGACGGCTAACTCTCGGAAACCATAGACTGTGGCATCGGTCTTGTTGGTGTTGAAGATGTCAGCGCAGCGCACATCGAGGGTCAGTTGTCCGATACGGCGAAGGCTAAGGTCTCGCTGCACGCCGAGTGTGAGGTTGAAGCGCTGGGATGTGACGCTATTATTGTTATAATCGCCCTTTGATGCCCATTGGGCATTGGCACTCAGACGGAAACTGTGTGGCAGTTCGATGTCATTGTTCCAGACGAAAGCGATGTATGGCTTGTCGAGAGTCTTGATTGTACCGTCAGCCGTTGGCGTCTTGTAGTTCTGGAGAATTGTAAACGCATACCACGTCGGATGCCACTTGCCAATGGTAGGACGTGCGGACAGGCTCAGCTGAAACTGGTTGTAGTCGTCGGTACTGTTAATTGGACGTACGAGACTGATGAGCGGATCCGTGCTACCAGGGAAAGGCTCGGTGGACATGGTCTCGCTATTCTTCATGCGACCGTACTCTACGGTCAGGTTCGCCCACTGATAAGCCGCATTGAACACGAGGCTGTGGTTGTAGGTCGGCTTCAGATATGGGTTGCCGCTCTGAAAGGTGTAACGGTTGATGTAGATCGTCGAACTGGTAAGGTTGGAGTACGACGGACGCTGAATGTCACGGCGATATGAGAGGCTGAGTTGCATCTTTCCGATAGGAGCGGATAGGGTAGCGGTAGGGAACCAGTCGCCGTAGTCGCGGCACACCTCATTCTCTTTTACTCCAAAATTGAAGTAGTCGTTCGTGAGATGCTCGTAGCGCAGACCTGCCTGGGCAAACACCTTTCCGAACTGACGGCCATATTCGATGAAAGCCGCTGCCGACTTCTCGTTGATTTCCGAGTCCGTAGCCTTTACTGGTACGTAGTCGGAAGCATGAAATGTGTAGGCATCCGTGCGGTGGTTGTAGCTGTATTCGCCGCCAAGTGAGAGATTGCCATTCAAAATCGGATAAGAAAAGATGAGCTTTGATGCCCAGAAATTATTAGCGCTGTTGGTATTGCTCTCAACGTTTCGGTCAACAGGAGTGGCATTGACAACCGTTGTCTGCTCCGTAGTGCGACCTGGTGTCTTGGTGTCATCGAAGAGTCCGTCGATGTTCAGGTCGATACCCAACTGTCCTACCTTACCGTTGTAATAGGCATTGAAGATGTGCTTCTTACTGCTCTTGTCCTGCCAGATGTAGCTTGTGGAGCGTTCGGTAAGTGTGCCGTTCTCGAACATATCCGTCAGGTAGTCGCCCTTCGTCTCGCTACTTGGTGTACGGTCGTATTTGTAGAAAGCTCCAAAGGTGTGATTCTCGTTGACCATATAGTTCAACTGCAACTGTGGAGCCCATGCGTGCCAAGGGTGTCTAATCTCCTGTGTAGAGTGACCTGTTACCTGATCTTTTCCCACGAAGTAGAGCATATCGTTCACCTGAAACCCCTTGTAGTGATTATAGGTGCCAAACCAGAATGAGCCAGTTACATCAAGTCCGCCCGTGCGATAGTTGGTTGTGAAGTTATCGTTCAGCGAACCGCCATACTGATACATATACTGCGTACTGTTCTGGAAACTCATGCCCTCGCCCTGTGCTTTCTTTAGCGTAATACGAACAACAGCCTTAACCGATGCTGCATAACGTGCACCAGGGTTCTGTACCACATCGACGTGCTGAATCTGGTCGGAACGCAGACGCGATAGTTCCTTGATGTCCTGCACCCGTCGGCCGTTGATATACACTTCGGTATCGCCACGGCCTTGTACCTTCACGCCACCGTCGCGCTCAGCCTCCAATGAGGGAATCTTAGATAGGGCATCAGAAACGGTTCCCGCCTTCTCCAGTATCGTACCTGCGACTGTGGTACGCATAGCGTCGCCTTTGACACGTGTCTTGGGCAAGCGACCTTTTACCACCACGCCGCTCAGTTCCTGTGTCTGGTTGAACCACATCGTAGAATCAGTCGAGATGCTGTCATTTGAATCAGCACGCATTGTCATTGTAATCATCATTGCAGCCATCAATGCTGCCAGTCTTAAATTTACTATTTTCATATCATTCATTATTATCGTTTCGTTTGTTTTACGACTGCAAAGGTACGAGGAACTTATTGCATCCACAAACATTTGGGATATTCAGCCCAGGTATGTGACAAACGGTGTGACGAACGGTAGTTTTTGGGATGAATGGTTAATTCTTGATATCCACACCACCGATGAAATTGCTGGCGACAATGTGGATGGTTGGGGCTTTCGAGTCGGCGGTATGAGTACTATGATTACTAACGCCACCGATGAAGCTGCGGCTTTTTACTACGATGTTGACATGGGTTGGCACGAAGAGTTCTATGCCTCCGCAGAAGGTGTGGATGTCGATTTCCTCGTCCTCGGTGATAACTGCCTCGCGCAGATCCATGCGGATGCCGCCGCAGAAAGCATCGAGGCGTGCACCGTGGAAGTTTTCGCCGCGATAGACATACTCATCACCGCCGTAGTGTACCGTGCAACGGATGCGCTTGCCTTCCTCGCCAATGGGCAAAGGGCGCTGGAGCCATTGGTCTGGGTCGCACCGATAGCTGTCGATGATTAGATTCACACCCACATAGAACACTATGAAGATGCAGAAATAGGTTGTCAAAGGATGCTTGGTTACCTGTGTGAACCAATTCCAATGGATAATGTTCCAAATTGTCGCCAGTTTCAACAGACTTGCGACAATGAAAATAATTCCGATAATCGTTCTTGGTTTCATAATGATAATTTTTAAAAGTTTTCTCGCTAAGTAAGTAAAGTGAGTTACCTCCCTGTGGTCAGTGGGTCTGCGACAAATCTCGATTAATTCAAGACTGCGAGGGCTGAAAGCCCGATACCTAACAGGGCAGTCCGTAAGGGCTGTCATATAGATAGTTATTTAGGGAATGAGGTCTGAAGGACCGACACCTATTATATTCATTAGGTGTCGCACCTACGGCGCTCACTAAAAACACATCATCATAGTAACTGCCCTTACGGACTGCCCTGTTAGATGTCGCACCTTCGGCGCTTTTCATCGAACTCACGTTAAGTAAGTAGATAAATTTGATTATAAATATATTTCTGTACATTTCTTAATTTGTTTGCAAAGGTACGACGTACTGCTAATCCCTACAAATTTCTGGGATAAACAGCATGTAAATGTGATGGATTGCGTGACGAATGGTAGAAATGTGAGGAATGGTTTGGTTTTTCGCTTGTTTCTTTGTACCTTTGCAGTTAAAAAAAACTGCGAACCTCACGCTGCTTTGTATATTATATGAAACATGAATATATAGAATCGATTACTACGAGAATAATAAGTACCACGTTTACGGTGATGGCACTGGCCGTGTTCAAGCCATTCGGATTGGATGCGTGGCAGTGGAAAGCCTGTGTGCATCTGGTTGCTTTGGGCTTGATAGGTGTCTTCATCTGTATGATTACCGACATCATCCTAAAGTATATCGTCAAGATGCCGAGGTCGTTCAAGAATGGTGCGGAATACATTATCCGTCGTAATCTCTGGTTTCAGTTTATTAATACGCCGCTTGTGGCGCTTGGCATTTGTCTCTATCGCCACTTCGTGCTGAGCGATAGGGTAGAGGGTAATCAGTTCTCTCTGGTCAATTTCCTCGAAACGCTCGCCATCATTGCGTTCTGTTCCTTCGCCATCGGACTATACTGGCGCTTCAAGTATCGTAGCAAGTATCTGGCTATGGAGTTGGAAGAGACGAGACAGTTGAACGAGGAGTTGAAGGAGCTGCAAGAGAATTTATTGATTAGCATGTCAACGGATAGCCTGACTGTTGTTACGGATGCCAAATCCGAGGCTATTTCTACGGAAAACGAGGTGGAAGAGGCAATAGAGAAGCCGCGTCCGCAGAATCTGACACTTACTGGCACGACCAACGAGTCGGTGACGCTCCATATTTCCCACCTATTATTTATAGAGGCCGTGGGCAACTATGTGAAGGTTAGCCATCTGCGAGATGGGGAGGTTCATGCCGATATGCTTCGTGCCACTATGAAACAGATGGAGGAAACGTTGCAGGGCTATCCTATGATAGTCCGTTGCCATCGCGCTTTCCTTGTCAACCTTGGTCAGGTAGAGCAGATCGTCTCACATTCCGGTTCTACCCAGTTGCTCATCAAGCATTGCCACGAATCGCTCCCTGTTTCGCGTAGCAACATGGCGCAGGTCAAGGCAGCGATTAAGCGAGAGGAAAGTTAAGCTAAACGTAGTTTATGGTTGTGATAAAGCAGTATAACACCAGTATGACGAATTCGCGCCTTCGGTGCTTGAACTGACAATAATTACCAATCTGCGCAATCTTTTTTCCATATATTTATATTTTTATTGGGGAAAGATTGCGCAGATTGGTAATTATTGTCAGTTAAAAGCAACTTGTTGCTAATCTTTTTTAATTCGTCGAACTGGCGTTAAAATAACACTGGGTATTTGTACAACGTGGATTTTTTTTTAGAATTAAACGTCAAACACGTACACGCCCCCTAAAAACGTTTGTAATTATACTGATGATCAATAAGTTAAAGGTGTGTACGTGTTTGTCTAACATGTACACAACACGTACACGGGTCGTCACGCTTCTTGAATTTATAATATGAGCGATTTTTGTTTTGGTTTGTGGATAAATGAGCAAAAACGTGTACGTGTTGTGTACGACTTGTGTACGAGTTAGACAAACACGTACACGCCACTAAACTATTTGATTAACAGATTGTTATACCTCTATTTTTGCTACCGTGTACGTGTTTGCCGTTTAATTCTAAAAAAAAGTTCACTTGTAATCTCGACATTGCAATTTCGAGGCGTTAAACTCGTGGCTCTTTTATGCCTCTTCTTTGCCTTGGTTATAGGTTCGCTTCTCCTTCGCTTGTAATTCGCTTCTAATCCCATTCTAATCCCTTCCTAAGAATAGGCGAAAAATGGGACTTGCACCGAGTTTGGTACGGATTTGCAAGGGACTTGCTTGGGAGGAGGAATGGAACTGCATAATTTCGAGTACTGCTCGTTTTTTTATAAAACGCAGAGACGCAAAGACGCAGAGTTTTTCTGAACATACAAGAAAACGAAATGATTGAAAAACTCTTTGCGCCTCTGCGTCTTTGCGTTTAAAATTTTTATTTTTCTGAGTGAAATTTTCTGGTCATCGTGAATAATTTTCTTAAAAACCACAAGGAGCGTAAGCTCCGTATTGAAAATTTATGGAGAGTATCAAAATTGATGTTTGTCAATTGGAAAAACGGGTTAATAAAGACGAAAAATGTTAACGCAAACAATCAAAATAACCTTTCATTTTGTTTCATAAATCCGCTCTAATGTTGCATACAGCTTGTAGTGTTGTTAAAATGTGTTAATAAATTGTAGATTTAACACGAAAAACTTGCCTGTTTTTCCAAAAAGTAATACTTTTGCTCTCGTAAAATTTGTAAAAGGTCGCTTGAATCTACAATGAAAGGAGATCAAGATGAGGTGTGATCAAGTTGACTTTAAGGTGTAAAACAGGGGGATAGGGAAAGAGTGATTTCATAAATCAGACATTTCCATTCCAAGGTTAATAATGAATCTTTAAATTTATAACAACGTGAACAAAAAAATCTTTATTGCTCTAATGCTTGGTGCTGCAAGTGTTTCTACTTGGGCGCAACAGGTTACCTTCTCTACAACTGGTATATATGGTTATAGTGGTGACGGTTGTCAGGACGTGTGTACAATTTCTGGCGATGGTAATAAGTCTTTGAAAGTACTTCTTTCTGAGGCTGGTATTACATCTAATAGAAAGTTTGATTGCGTAATAATCAAACTTGATAATGCCAAGAATAAGGTAGAAGAAGGGCTTGCTGGGATAAACACATATGCTCTTGATTTGGCAGATGTAAAGAATCTGAATTCATGCAATAACATTAAGAATAATTATGTTAGTACGGTTGTTCTTCCTTCTTCTGTAGGTAAGATTGATTTTAATGCTATTGCTAATATTAAATCAAATTTCGATTTAAACAAACTGAATTGTGTAGTTGCTGTTGAGGCACTTGAACATGACAGTATAGGTATTGATGCTTATATCAATAAGCCTGGATACCTTGCTAATGGTCTTCAGTATGTTCGTGCTTTTAGTAACCGATACTATAGTGGTGACGCTGCAAATTGGTATAACGATGATTCTCGTCATAGCGGTAAAGGTTTTTGCTATGATGCACAAAGAGTTCGTAAACTTAGAGTCTCTGGTTATGTCTTTGCTCGCGATATAAAGGCTACTTGGTCTGACAATCTGAATGCTGAAGGACATTTGCTTCCTCGTGTTGATGATATTACTTATCAGGGTGGTTATGCTTTTTGTCCAGGAAAGTGTACAAGTCCATTAGCTCCAAGTCTGAGTGATCCTAATGTAACATATTTTACTCAGCGTGCAGGAAATGGTCAGGGTAAGGGCGCATTGCTTGGTGCAAAGGTTACTCATTTCGATTTTGAATACGCAGAGTTTGGAGAATACAAGAATGGTGTGTTCAAATATTATCCTGCAGATATGACTCTTTCTGAGTTGTATTACTTAGGTAATGATCCTTCTGTTCAGGAAATAAAGCTTCCTACATCTTCTACGCAGTATGTTATTCCAGAGGGATTCATTCATGATTCAAAGCACATACATTATATATGTATTCCTTGTAACTATACAGAGATTCAGAGATTCGCATTCCTTAGTGCTGCTAACAATGCGCAGACTGGTGATGGTGGTGGTATCAATCGCTATACTACAACTGCTGCTAAGGATGGTGAGCAGAAGGGAATCATGGAGGGCGACGTTATTGACAATGGTCCAAAGACTATGACATTGGCTTCTACCATGAAGTTTGTTGGTCGTGGCGCATTCAGCGGATATGGTGGTGCAGCTCATATTGAGGATGTATATGTTCTTGCTGAGAAGGCTCCAATCTGTGAGTTCTACGCATTCGACCAGAAGACATACGTTGGTCAGGATAGCCACAAGCAGGAGCACCTTATCAGAAAGGGTAACTATGTAAACCCAGGTAATGGTATGGCTATGCTTCATTTCCCAAATACAACAGACCAGAGGGAAATGCTCAACTACTCAGATATGACTCGTAAGTATCGTCTTTATGATGAGACTGGTAAGTTTGACAACATTGGTAACATCCTTGTATGGCCAACACAGGCTCAGTACAACCGTTCATTCAACCAGGCTCTTGCAGGTGTAACATGGTGGGCTTGGAAGGAGAATCTTGATGGTAAGGATAATCCAGAGCAGTCATTTGCTGGTGGTGATATTGCTCATGGTGAAAGCGGTTGGCTTGCTGGTAGTGGTGATAAGAATGCTAATCACGAGGCTATTTTCGCTATGGCAGCTAAGAATGATGGCTTCTCTCAGCAGTTTATTGATCTGTATAATGAGAACCCAAATGGAAGTGATTTCTTTGATGGCTCAGAAAGTAAGGGCGGTTTTGATATGGAAGAGTCTCCGGCAATGCTTCGTTGGGATGGTATGATGCTTGCAAAGAGTGGAGCAGATGATGAGTCTGATCGTCCTCTTACATATAACTGGCAGTTGTATGGTGGTTGGCATCAGTTCACTATTGCTGAGCTTTACGACTTCATGCTTGAGATTCCAAACCCAGATCCAGATGAGAAGAAATATTTCTATAACTTCAAGAGATTTAATAAGAACATCTGGTACACTATGTGTTTCCCATTCAACATGACAAAGATTCAGCTCTTGAATGCACTTGGTAATCCAAAGACAGGTGAGATGCCTTATCTTTCTACTCTTGCTGGCGTGACACGTGATGAGACAAAGCTTGGCATCACAATCCACATGAGTAACAATCTTCTCAAGAAGGAACTTATTTATGAGGATGTAGATGAGGATGGTATCAGAACTGTGAAGTGTGACCTTGCAAATCGTAAGTATGCAACATATCTTGATGTTGAATATGGAGATAGTGACATCGTAGTTGAAGCTAACAAGCCTTACTTCATTCTTCCTGCTCTTCCAGATGAGGAGATTGATGAAGCAGCTAAGATGGGCGACTCATATAACAGAAAGGCTGAGATCACTCCACTTGTATTTAATGAGGTAGAGGAAGATGAAAGTGATAATGTTGTATTCCCAGAGGCAACTCGCGTTCATGCTCTTAATGCTTCAACCACATCATATATTGATGGTAGTGACAAGCCAGTTACAAGCACAGATAATGCGTTCAACTATTACTTCGTAGGTAACTACCTTCCTGATCAGGCAATGCCAATTAATTCTTATTACCTTGGTCTGACAAAGAAGAAGGATGGTAGCTGGTGGTCTTCATTCTTCCGTATGACTCCTGAGAAGAACAAGAAATGGACAGAGTTTTCTGCAGTCGTAATGGCTGTAGTTGGTGACCAGTCAAATGTTTCAAATAGTAAGGGATATCTCTTCGTTGAGGAGGAGCGCCATAGTGGTAAGACCTATAACTACTTCTGGAAAGCAAATGCTTATGATGACTTCGTATTCTTTGCAGAAACATCTGGTCAGACATACGCAAAGTCTGCGTTCGGAATCAAGGTTGAAGATAACTACACAACAAGCATCGAGCTTCCTGCTGACTTTACAGGAGTTGACGCAAACAAGGTATATAATCTCAACGGTCAGTTTGTTGGTACTGATACAAGCAAGATGGCTAAGGGTATTTATATCTTAGGTGGCAAGAAGGTTGTTGTGAAATAATAACTAAAAACGATACATAACAAGTAAGTGAACGAAATGAAAAGATTTTATTCAGCACCTATAGCTGAGTTGATTGATGTTGAAATGGATGATCTCTTGGAGAAAGCCAGTTTCTACAATGCTGATATTGATGACCCGGATGGTCCACCTGCTCCTGGCCCAGGTGGTGGTGATGGCCCTGAAGAGTGGGGCGATGCAAAGCCTGGTGGGTTTGATGCTTCAGGCATTTTTGGCAACTAATCATGATTATCATGGTCATAAGTTTCAAACTAATACGTAAACAATAAAGTACACGTAAATATAAAGATTCTGCGGGTGGCATGCTGTGAGGCATGTCCCCCGTTTTTTCTTTTTACGCGTGACGCTCATAATTCCAATCATTTGTTTGGCGGTGTCGGGAAATTGTTGTAACTTTGCAGGCGGAATTTGGATAGCATAACAATGGAGCTTACGCTCCTGTTTGGAGAAAGTAAATTAGGAGGAGTCCGCGTAGCGCCTGAGCTTTGCGAAGAAATTAAATCAGTAAATTAGCTTGAGTTTGACGAATAAAAAATTGTTGTTTTAGCAGCAAGCTGCTGTTTAGGGAACAAAAATTTTTAGAAAATTACCAGAAAATTAAAATTTTCTGGATTAAATTTTCTGGTCATCGTGAATAATTTTTCTGTAAAGCCAAGCAACGGAGTTGCGTTTGTTGTGGCATTTGGAATTCATCGAATTCACGTTGGTTTATTGTCAATTTGCTTTCTGAAATGCTTTGGAATGTCTTCTATTAGAATTTAGGATAACAAGATATGGATTTTCAAGTAATAGCAACAACGATGTGTTCGTTGATTATCATCGTTATAGCGGGATTCGTTTCTCATAAACGTGGAATAATAAATGAGGAGTTTGAACGTAAGCTTTCTGGATTTGTGATAAAGGTGACATGTCCGGCGCTTCTCATTTCATCAACAATGGGCGATAAGATGCCAGATAGGGAGCATATCCCGATGCTTCTTCTGGTCAGTCTGCTGACGTATGTCATTCTTATTCCTCTCGCCTATATCCAGCCTGTATTGATGCGCGTGAGGCGAGATCTGAGGGGAATGTATAGTTTTATGCTGACATATAGTAATGTTGGCTTTATCGGCTATCCTGTAGTGGCTTCAATCTTTGGCTCGGATGCTGTATTCTATGCCTGTATTCTCAATGTGTTCAATACGATAACCGTATTTATCTGGGGCGTAATGTTTATATCTGGAGAGAGTCTGAAGGATGGTTTCCGCTTTCGTCTCTTTGTTTCGCCTGCTATGATAGCGACGTATATCTCGGTTATCATCGTGATATTGAATCTCCACACTCCAAAGGCGATAGCAATGCCATTGTCGATACTTGGCAATATGACCGTACCGTCATCCTTGATAGTTATAGGAGCTGCTTTGGCAGAGATACCTACTCGCAAGATGGTAGGAACGCCACATATCTTCATTATGTGCTTTCTGAAGTTGCTTGTGCTTCCTTTGCTTTTGTATTATGCTATGATTACCATCGGGATAGATGTTCGTATTTCTTCTATCAACATGATATTGATAGCTATGCCAGTTGCCAGTTTCGGCACAATGTTTTGTATGCAGATGGGTAAGGATGAGACAACCATGTCGCAAGGCACCTTTTGGACGACCTTATTATCAGTTGTTAGCATCCCTTTATTGGCGATGCTTATAGCATAAAAAATGCGCCTCCTATCGGTTTCATCCGATGGTTGGCGCATTTTTGATTTGTATTATATTTTTTACGATAGATCGTTGAATAGAAGTTATTTGATATTCTTTTTTGCCTTGCGTTCTTCTTTTTTAGCGTTATGCCTTGCGACTTTTGCATTATGTCGTTCTGCTTTTTCATTATGCTTCTCTATTCTGTGAGCCTTATGTCTTGCGACTCTGGCATTATGTCTTTCAACCTTTGCGTTATGCCTTGCCACCTTGGCATCATGTCTTGCGTCTTTTGCCTTTTGTCTTTCGGCATAGGACTTGTGAGTCTCGTTTTCCAACTTGCGAACCTCAACTTCCATCTTGCGTATTTCCTTCTTTGTAAGATGGCATTTACGGCACACGTCACGATGCCATTTGTGATGACCTCTCAGAATGTGGTGACGCAATCGCTTGTTCATTCCTGGATATACTCGCGTGCGATCTCTTACATACTTGCCACCGCATAACTCTGTATGTATATGGCAAATATGGCATTTCTTCTTCTTGAGCTGCATTTCCGTGCTTGCCGTTTCTTGTGGAGCAGACTGCAAATCTGTATCAATGTGGACTATGGCATTAGCTGAAACTGTACCTATTACCATCATCGTGATAATTATAAGTGTTCTAAATATTGCTTTCATTTGAAATCTTGTTTAGCGTGAATAATAATGTGAATTACCTTCTGAGTGCAAAGTTATGTATTTTCTTGTGAACTACAAAGAAAAACTGAGAAAAATGTATTTATTCTGTTTTAATACCTAGATATTAACAAATAAAAGGGCAGAAACTGGGATTTACGTTGTAGTTACATAGAACTTACGTTGTAGTTTCTTTTTTACTATACAGATAAAATCCTTCTTAAAAAAACGTAATAAATTATTGTGTTATCAAATTTATTTGTACTTTTGCATGAATTAAGGTTATAAGGTTTGGAGGTTATAAGGTTATGAGGTCTGCATCGGTTATGATCATTCCGACCTAAAAACCTGAGAACCTATAAACCTCAAAACCTATAAACTCAAAATAACTAAAACAAAGAACGTAAAAATGAATTTGAAATTTAAGTTGGTTATGGCTCTGACGCTTGGAGTGTTCTCCAATAGCTTTGCACAGATGCCAATGAGGCCTTACAAATCCACGGTGGTAAATGAAGACGGTACCGTGACATTCCAATATCGTAATAACAAGGCGAAGAGTGTCAGTGTGGATGTTCAGTTTGCAGGTAAGAATGAGATGAAAAAGGATGAGAGGACTGGATTGTGGTGTGGTCGGTTACTCTCGGTCCTGCCGCTGCTGATATGTACCCATACAACTTCGTGGTGGATGGCGTCAGCATCATGGACCCTCAATGTGATCAGTATTTCCCTAATGAGGGTTTCAAGAATAGTCTGTTGGAGATTCCTGGCAAGACAGCCTTGCCACACGACATAAAGAATGTGCCTCACGGTAGCATGGAGTACGTGAACTATTTCTCAAAGAGCCTGAACTATACCAACAATGCCCTTGTGTATCTTCCACCTTCTTATTATAAGGACACGCAGAAGACATATCCTGTGTTCTATCTCATAAGTGGAACGACAGATACGGAGGAGGTATATTATAAGGTAGGTCGTGTGAACTACATTCTCGATAATCTTATTGCAGAGGGCAAGGCGAAGGAGATGATTGTGGTGCTGCCATACGGCAATCCTAACAAGCTCGTGCCTCAGAAGCCACAGGCTGACATGCCTGCTACGAGATTCGGAAACGATGTGTTCAGCAATGACCTCGTGGGCGACCTCATGCCATACATTGAGCAGACATATCGCACGATAAACGACCGTGAGCATCGTGCCATAGGCGGATTCTCGCGTGGTGGTAATCAGGGACTCTACAACGGTTTGAGCAACCTCGATAAGTTCTCTTATCTCTGCTCTTACAGTTCGTTTACATCAACGGACATTCCTAACGTATATGATAATGCAAAGGAGACGAACAGCAAGATAAACCTCTTCTGGCTTGGTGTGGGAACTGACGATTTTCTCTATGGCAATGCCCGCGACTATACCGAGTTCCTTGACAAGAAGGGCATCCGTAGTGTGAAGGAATACACGCATGATAAGTTCGGACATACTTGGATGAATGCCAAGTACTTCCTCGACCATACGCTTCAGCTTCTCTTCAATCCTGAGGCTTCAAAGAAGGCAATGGACAATGCACAGCCTACACTTGCCAAGACGGGTAAGGAACAGCAGTTCACGCCAAGCGTAATGGCTCGCCTCTTCCCAAAGCAGATTGTATCTCCAGAATATGGCGAGAAGGACGTGACCTTCAACTTCAAGGCACCAGAGGCAACTGCCGTGCAGCTTGAGTCAGAGCTTCTGTCAGAACCATTGGCTATGCAGAAGGATGCAGAGGGAATATGGAGCGTAAAGGTGAGCGATGTGGCTAACACCACATTCAAATACTGCTTTGTGGTGGATGGAATGAAGGTGGCAGACCCTAACAATATGTATCTCTCACCAGATAAGGGCTTTAAGTATAGCATCTCTAAGGCTCAGGTGAAGGATCTGGGCGATGTGAAGCATGGTATCGTGACCTATAACTATGGCGAGGGTACTGCCGTTTATCATTCTGCAGGAAATAGTCAGGCAGCTCCTACAATCTCTCTTATCATTGGCAAGAATGATACGGATGAGAGCTGGTTCAAGGTAGGAGGTGCTGATGACATTGCCGACCGATTGGTGGCAGAGGGTAAGATACAGGGATGTGCCTTCTTCGTTGGCGAGACTCCACTTCCTGGCACAAAGATTCTGCGTGCAGATGATTTCGCTACATGGGAAAAGCGTAGCAAGGCTTTCGAGGATCTTCTTCTTGGTAAGAGCGTGATACCAACTCTTGATGCTACTGCTTTCAAGACAACAATCGACGGAAAGGCTGTTGACCTCTATACTCTCTCAAATGATAAGGTTACGGTTCAGGTAACTAACTATGGCGGTTTCGTTGTTTCAATGCTTGCTCCTGACCGTAACGGCAATTACACCAACATTGTAACCCACTATAACAACATACGTGAGTATCAGAACTTTAACCTTGGTATGGTAGGTCCTGCCCTAGGTCGTTTTGCCAATCGTATCGCCAATGCGAAGTTCACTCTCGACGGCAAGGAATACAATCTTACGAAGAATGCCCGTGAGCATATCCTCCACGGAGGAAACAAGGGCTTTGACCATGTGGTATGGGATGTGGTTAGCAGCGATAGCAAGAAACTCGTGCTGAAGTGCGTTCTTCCTGATGGTGCTGATGGCTTCCCTGGAAATCTCACAACCACTCTCACATACTCTCTCACGGATGATAACGGACTTTCCATTGCCTACGAGGCTACAACCGACAAGCCAACGGTAGTGAATCTCTCAAACCATTCATACTTCAACCTCAACGGAACTGGGGTAGGGGATATTATGAATCACACGCTCTATGTGGAGGCTGACAAGATTACGGAAACAACTCAGGACGGTATTCCTACGGGTAAGTTCCTTGATGTTGCGGGAACAGCCTACGACTTCAAGAGCGGATGTCGCATAGGTGATCGTCAGATGCAGTTTAAGGGCGGTTTCTTCCCATTCGGTCAGAGGATAGAGATTCCAGAGGGTAAGGTTATGCAGTATGACAATAACTTCTGCGTAACGCACAAGGCAAAGAAGGGTGTAGAGAAGGTTGCAAGTCTCTACTCTCCAGAATCAGGTCGTGTCCTTGAGGTTTGGAATGATCATCCAGGTCTTCAGGTATATACTGGAGCTCGTTCAGCTATCGCTCTCGAATCACAGATGTACCCAGACTCTCCAAATCATAAGGAGTTTCCTTCAACGGTACTTCGTCCAAAGCAGAAATATACCCATACTTGTATTTATAAGATGGGGGTGAAGTAAATTAAAAATGAAAAGTGAAAAATGAAAAATACAGGTTAGTATTTCTGTCTGCGAGCCTTTCGCGAGTATAGTGTAACTTGTATTTTTCATTTTTCACTTTTCATTTTTAATTTAA
>CACYXI010000037.1 GCA_902778265.1 uncultured Bacteroidales bacterium
TTGCTTTTAAGTTTACCATATCAATTAAAAAATTAGTGAATAATGTGACTTCTTTTTGTTCTCGTTTTGCAGTGCCATTTTTTAGTGTAAAACATTTGCTGATTTAGTGTAAAGCATTTGTAAAACGAACTCGTCATGGACTGCTTGTTTTATGAGCAGAATGAGCAGAAAAGAAGCGAGGCAAGTACCTGTTCGCCAAGTACTTGCCTCGTATTTCACTAATTTTCAGCATCTTACCGTTTATTCCTCTACGGCAGCCTGTGCGGCTGCGAGTCGTGCGATAGGTACGCGGAATGGTGAGCAAGAAGCATAGTTCATGCCTACCTTTGCACAGAACTTGACTGATGATGGTTCGCCACCATGCTCGCCACAGATACCTGTGCGGAGGCCTGGACGGGTCTTGCGACCATTATCTACAGCCATCTTGATGAGCTGACCTACACCCTCCTGATCGAGTACCTGGAATGGGTCAACCTTCAGAATCTTCTTCTCCATGTATGCTGGGAGGAATGAAGCGATGTCGTCACGAGAATAGCCGAAGGTCATCTGTGTGAGGTCGTTAGTACCGAATGAGAAGTACTCTGCCTCCTCGGCAATGAGACCTGCGGTGAGGGCTGCACGAGGAATCTCAATCATTGTACCAATCTCGAAGTCGAGGGTTACGCCTTCCTCTGCAAATACTGCCTCTGCATTAGCCTTGATGATAGCCTTCTGCTGCTTAAGCTCGTTGACAGTACCGATGAGCGGAACCATGATCTCTGGATGTGGGTCGAATCCTTCCTTCTTCAACTGACAAGCTGCACCGAGGATGGCGCGTGTCTGCATTGCAGTAATCTCAGGGAATGTGATACCGAGACGGCAGCCACGATGTCCGAGCATTGGATTGTTCTCTGCGAGAGAGTTTACACGACGGCGTATCTCCTCAACGCTCACGCCCATCTCCTTCGCCATTGTCTCCTGACCAGCAGCATCGTGTGGCACGAACTCATGCAATGGTGGGTCGAGCAGACGGATGTTGACGTGAAGTCCGTCCATTGCCTTGAGGATTCCGTAGAAGTCTGCCTTCTGATAAGGCAGGAGCTTGGCAAGTGCCTTCTCACGACCTTCAACGGTGTCGGCAAGAATCATCTCACGCATAGCCACGATCTTCTGGTCGTCGAAGAACATGTGCTCGGTACGGGTGAGTCCGATACCCTTTGCACCGAATGCACGTGCCACCTGAGCATCGTGTGGAGTGTCGGCATTGGTACGAACCTCCATCTTGGTATATTTGTCGCAGAGATCCATAAGCTCCTTGAAGTCGCCAGAAAGCTCCGCAGCCTTTGTCTCAATCTGTCCGGCATAAACCTGACCAGTAGTACCGTTGAGCGAGATGAAGTCACCCTCCTTATATACTGTGCCGTCAATCTCAACGGTCTTTGCCTTATAGTCAACATTGATAGCTCCTGCACCTGATACGCAGCACTTACCCATACCACGAGCCACTACGGCAGCGTGAGAGGTCATACCGCCACGAGCGGTGAGGATACCTTCAGCCGATGCCATACCTGCAAGGTCTTCAGGAGAGGTCTCGATACGAACCATGATAACCTTGTGGCCGTCGTCGTGCCATTTCTCTGCATCGTCAGCATGGAACACGATCTGACCACAAGCAGCACCAGGAGAAGCAGGAAGTCCCTGTGTGATTACCTTCGCCTTAGAGAGAGCGAGCTTGTCGAAGACTGGGTGAAGGAGTTCGTCGAGTTTCTGAGGCTCACAACGTAGGATAGCAGTCTTCTCGTCGATAAGACCTTCGTGCATCAGATCCATAGCGATCTTCACCATAGCGGTACCTGTGCGCTTACCGTTACGAGTCTGGAGGAACCATAGCTTACCCTCCTGAACGGTGAACTCCATATCCTGCATATCGTGATAGTGATGCTCAAGGGCATCCTGAATCTGATTAAGCTGCTGATAGATCTCAGGCATTGCCTCTTCCATTGAAGGGTACTTTGCTGCACGCTCTGCCTCAGAAATGCCTGCACGCTCAGCCCAACGCTGAGAACCAATCTTAGTGATCTGCTGTGGTGTACGGATACCAGCCACAACATCCTCACCCTGAGCGTTGACGAGATACTCACCATTGAAAAGGTTCTCACCATTTCCCGCATCGCGAGAGAAGCAAACGCCAGTAGCCGACGTATCGCCCATGTTACCGAATACCATAGCCATAACTGATACGGCTGTACCCCACTCGTCAGGAATACCTTCCATCTTACGATAGAGGATAGCGCGCTCGTTCATCCAAGAACGGAACACGGCACAGATAGCGCCCCAGAGCTGTGTGATAGGATCGTCAGGGAAGTCAGAGCCTGTCTGCTCCTTGATAGCAGCCTTGAAGAGCTTCACGAGTTTCTGGAGTGACTCAACGGAGAGATCCTTGTCGAGCTCTACGCCCTGCTCCTTCTTCACCTCATCAATAATCTTCTCGAATGGGTCAATATCTTCCTTGTTCTCAGGCTTCATGCCGAGAACCACATCACCATACATCTGCACGAAGCGGCGGTATGAGTCGTAAACGAAGTGTGGATTGTTTGTCTTCTTAGCCATGCCAGCAGCAACCTCATCGTTAAGACCGAGATTGAGGATAGTGTCCATCATACCTGGCATTGATGCACGTGCACCAGAACGAACGGAAACAAGGAGAGGATTGTTGACGTCACCGAACTTGCAGTTCATAAGGTTCTCGATATGCTTAACGGCAGCATTTACATCGTCATTCAGGAGTTCAACGATCTTCTCCTGACCTACCTTATAATACTCATTACATGTGTCAGTGGTAATAGTGAAACCCGGAGGTACAGGTACTCCGATAAGGTTCATCTCTGCAAGGTTGGCACCCTTGCCACCAAGTGCTTCACGCATTTGCGCGTTACCTTCAGCCTGTCCATTGCCGAAGGTGTAAACTCTTTTTTGTGTCATTTCTTTTAATGTAGTGTTTATAGTTTTAGGTTATTACCTTAAAAATTTGTTTTCCACTAAATTATCAATTTTCAATTTTGGGATTGTCAATTGCTTTTAGTCATTAGGGATTGCAAATGTATGAAAATAAAAGATAACCACCAAATTTTTTATTGTTTTTTTACACTTTTTGCCGTATTGGTCAATTTTAACATCAATTTAACACCTATGTCAGAAAAAATTAGTACCTTTGCACCAAATTCGAATTTTCAAAAATGGCAAGAAAGAAAAAACCATTACCTATACTTGAAAATATCACAATTCAGGACATTGCCGCCGAAGGCAAGTGCGTTGTTCGCGTCAATGATCTCGTGGTATTCGTTCCATTCTGCGTCCCAGGCGATGTGGTTGACTTGCAGATTAAGCGTAAGAAGCATTCATACGCCGAGGCAGAGGTTATAAAGTTCCATAAACTGAGTGACGTTCGTGCAGTTCCTTTCTGCGAGCATTTCGGTATATGTGGTGGATGTAAGTGGCAGAACCTGCCATACGAGGCTCAGATAAAGGCTAAGCAGAAGCAGGTTAGCGATCAGCTACATAGAATAGGTAAGATAGAGTTGCCTGAGTTCCGTCCGATTCTCGGTAGCGTGAAGACTCAGGAGTATCGCAACAAGCTCGACTATGGTTGCAGCAGCAAGCAGTGGCTCACTCAGGAGCAGATGAAGGCGCAGATTCCTTTCTCTCCTGCTATCGGCTTCCATATCACAGGTGCATTCGATAAGATTCTGCCTGTGGAGAAGTGTTGGCTGATGGATGATCTGCACAACGACATTCGCAACTCTATTCGTGACTATGCCCTTGAGAACGGGCTTTCTTTCTTCGACCTCCGTCAGCAGGTAGGTCTGCTTCGTGACATCATCATCCGTTGCAGCAATAGCGGCGAATGGATGGTTATTCTCCAGATGCACTTCGACCGTACATCTGACGAGGCATTGAAGCAGAGCGAGAAGGAGGCAATGGGACTTTTGCAGTTCGTTGCCGACAAGTTCCCGCAGATCACTTCCCTACTCTGGCTCGACAATCAGAAATGCAACGATACAATCGGCGATCAGGATATTCACGTATTCAAGGGCAAGGATCATATGCTCTTGTTGATGGAAGACCTGAAGTTTAAGGTTGGTCCTAAATCATTCTACCAGACAAATACCGAGCAGGCTTACCACTTATATTCCGTTGCACGCGAATTTGCACAGCTTACAGGCAATGAGGTTGTCTATGACCTCTACACTGGCACTGGTACCATCGCCAACTTCGTGGCTCGCAAAGCTAAGAAGGTTGTGGGCATTGAGTATGTTCCAGAGGCTATTGAGGACGCGAAGGTGAACTCTGAGCTTAACGGTATCGGCAACACCGATTTCTATGCAGGTGACATGAAGGATATCCTTACCGATGATTTCATTGCCCAGCACGGTCAGCCTGACGTTATCATCACCGACCCACCTCGTGCCGGTATGCATCAGGACGTAATCGACACAATCCTCAGAGCTAAGCCACAGCGTATAGTATATGTAAGTTGTAACCCTGCCACTCAGGCACGCGACTTGCAGTTGCTCGACGTTGATTATAAGGTTGTAGAGGTACAGCCAGTTGATATGTTCCCACACACTCCACACGTTGAGAACGTTGTGCTGTTGGTTAGGAAATAGTATATAATAAAGATTAAAGTAGTATTACCCCAAAAATAAAAACAAAATAAATATATGAGTACAACCAATAATGAAAGCCTTCATCACCACCACCATCATCACCACCACAGTCACGGTGAACACAAGAAAGATGATACTGGTATATTCAGAAGAAGAATGTCTGACCACGTGAAGCGTGTCAGATTTATAAGACGTGTCGTTTCTATTACAACAATCACAATCGCAATCATAGTTTCACTTGCTGTGGTTTATGCGTATGTGATTGATAGAGGGTAAAAAAATACCCACACAGACCCACACAGCCCCCCCCCTTACCCCTCCCATAAAGGGAGGGGAGTAGAATGTACTACTAATCCAAAGGGAATTTGACATCATCACATATCAAAAATACCAATCCGATCTAAAAAATCAGATTGGTATTTTTATGTTGCCATTAGAAATCCTTATCAGCGAAATTTACTAACTACTCCACTCCCTTTATGGGAGGGGTAAGGGGGTGGGTCTTTTAAATATTCACCCTAAACAGCACTTTCTTCGGCTCTTTCTCCGAATGGCAGACATACTCGAACTTGAAGCCTGCCTCTATGAAATTCTTCAAACCAGTCGATTCCCTGACCGACTGCGTAAGCATATCCGTTATCTTATCCCTGTTCTCTTCTATTATCTTCGGATCATCGAGCAAATCACAGAACGAGAGATAATAGATATACACATTTCTTTTCTTATCAAAAACGATACTATCCGTCCTACTGTAATTCACCACAGGAGTAGGGCAATAACGCTCCGTATATTCCTTCGCCTGTCGTGCCGCCTTATCCTCCAATGACTCTTGGCAGGAAGATAATCCTCCTACCGCCAAAAGCAACAGAAGCCCCACAGGGAGTTTCTTAACATTATTGATGCTAAAAGAAATCATAATTTTCTCTTTATATTTACTTAATGATTGTCTGCATTTGCCCGACAGCGCCCCGAAGGGGCAATGAGCACATAGCCCAGGGCAACGCCCTGTGGGAAAATAGCAGGATAGCTAACGCCCTGAAGGGGCAAAAGCATTTATTTTTTTTAGAGCTTTTGCCCTTACAGGGCGAATATACTAACTACCTTGTACATAGGGCGTTGCCCTATGCTATGTGCTTTTGGGCTTTCAGCCCGCCTGTCACGTAATTGCGCGTAATCATATTTACTTATTAAAAACACAAAAGCCGCAAAGTCGCAGAGTTTTTATTCCTCTGTGCCTTAGCGTCTTTGCGTTCAAATACGATCTAACATCCTTCCCTTTGGGAAGGCTTGGTTAGGCTAATCAATCAGCGTTGATGACCTCACGCGACTCAATGTCTCTGGAGTCATCTGCAAGAATGATGCGATATAAACCAGCGGTGCACGGAGCACTACCTGTGGAGCAGACTTGCAGATACGGCGATATCTGTTCTGTGCACTCTCGAAACGCACCATATCTGAGTGCTTCTGACTCTTGATAAGGCTCTCCTCCAATATCTTACGATACAGAATCTGGATATTCTGATTATGAAGTGCAACCTCCTCAAGTCTCTTTCTCGGAATTGCATACACATACGTTGGCTCAAGCGCCTCGCACATCAGCTTGGTAGGTGTCTCGGTGAAAAGACTCTCTATACAGAAGAACATGTCGCCATCCACAGCAAGGTTCTCTGTGACTTCCTTGTCATTCTTATAGTAATACTGACGCACGAGACCTTTATGCAGGTAATAGAAGTTCTGACAAATCTCGTCCTCCGCCAGAATCTTCTCACCCTTGGAGAACTTCAGCGGTACAAGAATGCTCTCGAGAACATCAAGTTCCTCGTGAGTCATCGTGCTATAACGTCGTGCAAGCTCTCGAGCTATGTCACGAACAGGAATGTTAAGGTCTTTCATAAGATTTGCGGTTGAGGATCTTATTTGTTTTTATTTTTAGAAGCATAAGGGAGCGAAACTCCCAGTACTCCTTTTTACATATTTTTAGTCAAGTTTCAATACTGCGAGGAATGCCTTCTGAGGCACTTCCACGTTACCGATCTGCTTCATGCGCTTCTTGCCCTTCTTCTGCTTCTCAAGCAACTTACGCTTTCGGCTTACGTCACCTCCATAACACTTCGCCGTAACGTCCTTACGAACGCACTTGATAGTTTCACGGGCAACGATCTTTCCACCTATGGCTGCCTGAATAGCAATATCAAACTGCTGACGTGGAATCAGTTCCTTCAGCTTCTCGCACATACGACGACCGAACGTAACGGCATTGTCGTAGTGAGTAAGCGTAGAGAGCGCATCCACAGGCTCACCATTGAGCAGAATGTCAAGCTTAGCCAGACGGGAGAGTCGGAAACAATCCACGTGATAGTCGAACGAAGCATAACCCTTCGAAATGGATTTCAGCTTGTCGTAGAAGTCGATGACAATCTCACCGAGAGGAATCATGAAATGCAGTTCTACACGATTGCCACTAACGTATTCCTGATTAACGAGTTCGCCTCGCTTGTCGAGACAGAGCTTCATTATCGGACCTATGTAGTTGGCATCTGTAATGATGGTAGCCTTAATGTAAGGCTCCTCAATATGGTCGATAAACGTCGGATCTGGCAATCCAGATGGGTTATGAACTTCCTTCGCCCCCCCCTGCTTGTCATACACCATGTATGATACGTTAGGCACGGTGGTGATTACGTCCATATCAAACTCACGGTCAAGACGTTCCTGAACTATTTCCATGTGGAGCAAGCCGAGGAATCCGCAACGGAATCCGAAGCCGAGTGCAACCGAAGACTCAGGCATGAACGTGAGCGACGCATCATTGAGCTGAAGTTTCTCAAGCGATGCACGAAGGTTCTCATAGTCGGCAGGATCAATAGGATAGACACCGGCAAACACCATTGGCTTCACTTCCTGGAAGCCCTCAATAGCCTTGTCGCAAGGAGCATCCACATGAGTGATAGTATCACCCACCTTCACTTCCTTCGCATCCTTAATGCCTGAAATGATGTAACCAACCTCGCCAGTCTTCATCTCATTGCGAGGCACCATATCCATTTTTAGCACACCGATTTCATCGGCATCATACTCCATACCAGTATTGAAGAACTTCACCTTGTCGCCCTTCTTAATAGATCCATTCAGAATCTTATAGTATGCTATGATACCACGGAACGAATTGAATACAGAGTCGAAGATCAAGGCCTGTAGCGGAGCTTCTGTATCGCCCTTAGGACAAGGAATACGGTCAACTACGGCATCAAGAATTTCCTGCACGCCTTCACCAGTTCTACCGCTGGCACGAAGAATATCGGAACGGTCGCAACCGATGAGTTCGATGATTTCATCCTCCACCTCATCAGGCATTGCAGCCGGCATATCAATCTTGTTTATGACAGGGATAATCTCCAAGTCGTGGTCAATAGCCATGTAGAGGTTGGAAATTGTCTGAGCCTGAACGCCCTGCGTAGCATCCACCACAAGCAAAGCGCCCTCACACGCGGCAATGCTTCGGCTTACCTCGTAAGAGAAATCCACGTGTCCCGGAGTATCGATAAGGTTCAGGATATACTTCTGACCATTGCGCTCATACTCCATCTGTATGGCGTGGCTCTTAATCGTAATGCCCCTCTCCTTCTCAAGATCCATATCATCAAGCATCTGGCCCTCAGTAATCTGGATAGTATTAGTCTTTTCCAGAAGACGATCGGCTATGGTACTTTTTCCGTGGTCGATATGAGCTATGATGCAGAAATTACGTATATTGTTCATAATAGGTTACAAAATTACTATTATTTCCGCAATTTTCAAAGGAAATGCTAAATTTTAAGTTTTTTTAAGGGTGAGTTTTTTAAGGCTATCCCATATTCCAAATACTTACGGATATAAAGACGGTGAACAATTCGTTCAGCGTTTCTACATCCAAAGACTGCGATTCGCAGCCTAACTCATAGTTTTTGGCAACTGATTATATTCTGCAAAAATAATACAATGTATGCAAATGTACCAATATTATTTTGCTATGTAACATTTCCCTGTTTGTTCATCAGAAATGGCATGAGGAGGCCCTATTTCAGGGCGTCGTCAATCAAGACTCCCGTCATTTTCCCCGTCATTAGTCATTAGTCATTTTCGTCATTAAGCGAGCTAATGACGGGCGAAAATCGGCTATATAGTAAATATAATTTTTTATATTTACTATATAGAGGCAAAAATCCCCCCACGCACTTCCCTTAATGACGAAAATGACTAATGACGGAAAGTGTTGACACTCGGAAATCCTTTCCGAAAATTTCTCTCTGTGTATCAGTGCGTTACAAAGGCAAAATGCAGATTCTCAGAAAACATCACACTTTGTTCGCGTTTTTTTCTGCATTCCAAATTTTTGTCATAACTTTGCACACAGAATCAGGTGATGAGTGTTAGGTGTTGGCGGTCACGCTTTTCCAATCAAAGGCCACGAGCGGAAAAACAATTTCAGATTTTTAATTCCTAACTCTTATCTCTTCACTCTCAACACCCCTCCGCTTCAACTTCGCTTCAAATCCGCACCAAATCCCTACCAAATCCCATTCCGGAATGGGAGGATGAAGGGCAACAGAAGGTAGAATCAATACCAAAGCAGGGGAAGCATCCCATAATGACAAATCCCCCTGCATACGCTTGATTTATTTCTTCTTTATCGTGAACTCCACTTTTTGTATTCCGCGCTTATAAACATTGGCGAAGATGAGGTAATAGTGCAGAGTTTCACCCTGTTTCATCGTTTGCTTGACGTATGAAATCTCACTCTCAGTAAGTATGTTCTTGAAGAGGAAGCCAGAATTAGAGCTTGGCACAAGGCGAATCTCATCTGAAATCGGCGAAAGAACGTAGGCGTATGTAGCCATATAACGGGCACCTGACTGCCACAATGGGTGGTTCACATCGAGAATGTTCTCCAAGTAGATTTGAGCATGAGTATCAAATTCGGGAGTCGGAGAGCCATCAGCGTATGTCATCTTACCATCAGAATCAACCAGATACTCACCTCCCTTGAATATGGCATACTTCTCTACCGGGCATTGCTCCTCATACTCAATGTCCGCTTCCTTCCTTACGACCTTCTCCACAGGCTCAGCCACCTCTTCCACCTTCTTATCAGCAAGAATACACACCAGTTCGTATGTCCTATTGCTGCCATCCTGTGGAGGATTAGCCAAAATAGTTCGCTTCACACGCAGCTCGTATTCATGACCTCTTTCGTAAGTAAAGCCCTTTATGTCGCTGAAATTCAGATTCTGCCATTCGCCAGGCTCGTCCTCCGTCATTACACGCATACACTCAATAGGATGCTCTTTCATATTGTCGAAGAGGTCATAACTTATGCCTGTTTCAGCGGAAATGCTCATTGCAATTTCCTTCGTAATGTCCTTGTCGTTGTCATCGTCGCTGCTGCAAGAGTCAAGGGAGAGTATGGCAGCGCACATCACAAAGATGTATCTCCAGATCTTAAATACTTTCATTTTTCAATTATCAATTTTCAATTGCTCCGAGCCACAGAGCTGATGATGCGTCACTCGGCATACGCCAGTCGCCGCGTGGAGAGAGGCTGACACTACCAACCTTCGGACCGTCTGGTAAGCAAGAACGCTTGAACTGCTGATTGAAGAAGCGACGGAGGAAGGTCCTGAGCCACTTCTCGATGGTGGCATCATCAAACTCGTATTCGCTTCCCGGTGCGAATGCCTTGCGGGCAAGCATGAATATCTTTTCTGGTCTAAAGCCGTGACGGAGAACGTAGTAGAGGAAGAAATCGTGAAGGATGTACGGACCTACAAGGTCTTCCGTCTTTTGCTTGATGTTTCCGTTCTCATCGGCAGGGATAAGCTCTGGAGAAATCGGAGTGTCGATGATGTCAACGAGCACGTCACGACAAGCCTCTTCCACCTCATTATCAGCAACATAGTGAACGAGATACTTGATGAGGGTCTTTGGAATTGATACGTTTACGGCATACATTGACATGTGGTCGCCGTTGTATGTTGCCCAACCGAGAGCCAGCTCTGAGAGGTCGCCTGTTCCAATCACCATACCGTTGAGCTTATTGCTCAGATCCATAAGAATCTGGGTGCGCTCTCGTGCCTGACCATTCTCATAGGTCACATCGTGCACGTTGATGTCGTGCTCAATGTCCTTAAAATGCTGAATGCAAGCGTCCTTGATGCTAATCTCCTTGATCGTGATGCCGAGGTGCTGCATGAGCGAGAGGGCATTGTTGTAAGTGCGATCGGTAGTTCCGAAGCCTGGCATTGTGACACCCACGATTCCCTTACGAGGATACTTGAGCTTGTCGAATGTCTTGACGCAAACGAGCAGCGCAAGGGTGGAGTCAAGTCCGCCGCTGATGCCCACAACAACCGTTTTGCAGTTGGTGTGTACGAGTCGCTTGGCAAGTCCTGCAACCTGAATATTGAAGATTTCCTCGCAAGAAGCCTTCATGTCGGCTGAAGAAGGGATGAACGGCGTTGGATTGACCTCGCGTTCTAGAATAAAGTTTAGAGTTGAGAGATTAGAGTTTAGTGGTGTCTGGCAATCAACAAAGCGAACCGTCTGATAGTTACTGATAGACAACTGCGCATTCAATGGTCGCTGGGCGTTGATGAACGTGGTGTTATTGCGACGCTCTGCACGCAGTTTCTCGCAGTCAATCTGGGTTATTACAAGCTGTGGTTCGAATGAGAAACGCGCACTCTCGGCGATGCACTTGCCATTCTCGTAAACGAGCGCATTACCACCATAAACCACATCCTGAGTAGATTCGCCGAAACCGCTACTGCTATAAATGTAGCCGCTCATGGTTCGCGCACTCTGCTGAGCGAGCAAAGAGCATAGGTAATTGTGCTTGCCAATGAGTTCGTCGGAAGCGGAGAGATTACAGATAATATCAGCTCCAGATAGCGCAAGGCGCGTGCTTGGTGGCTCTGGTGCCCAAACATCCTCGCAAAGCTCTATGCCGAAGGTTGCGCCTGTTGATGTGAGGAAAATCGTTGGCTGTGAAGTGATGCGGATAGTATTGCCGGCGAAGAGTACGTCGGTTGGGTTGAGATCCTGAGAAGAGGCGAACCAACGCTTCTCGTAGAACTCGGAGTAGTTAGGCAGATAGGTCTTCGGAATAAGACCGAGCACCCTACCCTGCTGAATCACGGCAGCACAGTTGAGCAGTATGTTACCAGCCATCACAGGCAATCCCACAACGGCAAGAATATCAAGCTGACGGGTGAAGTCGAGAAGCTGCACAACCGCTTGTTCTGCGGCATCTATAAGGAGTTGCTGACGGAACAGATCCTGACAAGTATAGCCCGTTAGCGAAAGCTCTGGGAACACGATTATCTCAACGCCCTTGGCTTCCGCCTTAGCGATCATTTCTTCTGCCTGCTGGAGGTTATAGCTCACGTCGCCCACCTTCACACCAGGAATGGCGGACGCTACTTTGATGTAGCCGAAGGAGCCCCTCACCTGCCCTTCGGGCATCCTCTCCCCAAGGGGCGAGGAAAAAGTTACATTATTTTCCATATATTTTTTTTATGAAAAATGAATAATGAAAAATGAAAAATACAGATTACACTTGTAAGTGAATAGTTAATAGTGAATAATATTTACCACCAGAACGTGGTTTGCATAAAGGCGTTAGCCAGTATTAAGTATTATTATCTATTCGTTATTCACTATTCACTAAAAATACTATACTGTATTTTTCATTGTTCATTTTTCATTTCCTAATTTATCTTTACATCGTCACCTGCGTTGCCCCATACCCGTATTCCTGGAATGAAGCATCCTGATAACGAAGATTCTTGTATCTGTAAGTCAGCTCGTGAATGAGGGCACGACGAAGAACACCCTCGCCCTTACCGTGAATGAAAACAATCTTCTTGCCACGCTCCTTCTTGTTGGCTTCGAGAGTCTTCTTGAATGTATCTAACTGATACTGAAGGATGTCGGCACTCGACATTCCCTGAGTAGTTTCGAGAAGAGCATCAGCATGGAGGTCGATTACAAGGGGAGCATCCTTATCATCCTGCTTCTTGGCAAACGGATTGCCTTTCTTCTGCCCAGGCTTCTCATAACGGCGCACATAGTTGTCAATGCGCTCTGTGTTAAGCTCACCCTCTGCCGACACCTGAGAAGGCTTTGCATCAGCATACATTTCCTGCTTCAAGGTCTTGGCATCAACCACCAAAGGACGAGCCGCCTTGTCGTTCTCAATTATCGTGTAGAGAAGCACGTTCTGCTCAAAGAAATCGTTTGGCTGGAAGGTGTGAAGCTTGTAGAACTTAACGCCGTCAATGCGCAACTGCACGTCAATCGTTGGCTTTATCACGAATGATTTCTCCTTCTTGAAAGCAATCATCTGAATGCCGAGATGCTGTATTTCCTCCAGATCCTCACGACCTATTTCCTCAATGAAGAGCTTGGTGTTTGGCTCCACCTCACCCTCGTTTCTGAGGCTCCACGCCTGTCCTTCTGCCTGAAGAATGGTGTAGCGGAAGTAATAGTTGCAATCGTTTACGAGGTACACTTCAAAGCGTGTATTCGTTATCATCGACGCATCTACAGGCACGAAAGCGAGGTACGCACTAAGGCGGTCACCGCCCTTACGTTCCTCAACAGGAGCACGGAAAGTGATGTTGCCAAGCGAAGGATCATCATCAACGATAGAAGCTGAAATGTCCTCATCGTCATCCACTTCGTTCATTATTGAGCGCACCGAGCGACCTGATTCATGCTTCTTAGCCTCCTCTCCGCTCTTGCTCTGTAAAGAGGAAGTCTTGAACATATTATAGTCGTCACCGCCCTCTGCAATGACCACGACCTCAGATGCCAACGTAGGAATCTGGAATCCGTCTTCGTCTTCCACAAGCACAATATTACCTTTCTGGAAGCCTGTTATCTTACCACCTCCCGTAGAAGAGAGGAATCTAACTTTATCTCCGATTTTCATTTTTGCCTATTTTTTTTTACGATGCAAAGATACTTATTTTTCTTGAATAACAGCTCGAAAATCTTCATAAATTAAAGTAAAACACCCGTTTTTTACGTAGTTTTTAGCCTTTTCCCATAATTTTTTAATCGAAAAATAAACGCTATTTTCGCATAAAAACAAGAGAAATTACGGCAATTTTTGAGGCATTTTTACCCACTTTTATGATTCTATCACCACAACCAACTTAACATAAAACATAAACGCGCTCAATAACAGAGAGTTACACAAAAAACTGTTGCAGTGTTGCAGTGTTGCAGTTCCAAAATAGATTATATAAAAGTCAAAATTAATCTCTATATTTATATATAAATATAGAAGTATTTTTGGGGTATGGGAAATGGTTCGCGAGAACTGCAACACTGCAACACTGCAACAAAATGTGGAGCTCGAAAAAAATTTTGAAAAAAAATTGCAAAAGATTCGTGAACCGCAATGATAATGTTGTAACTTTGCAGCCGAAATGAGTGAAGAACGAAGAGTGAAGAGCGAAGAATGAAAGTCACTCCCAATCAAAGGCCACGAGCGGGGAACGACTTAAGAGCGAAGAATGAAAGTCACTCCCAATCAAAAGGCCACGAGCGGGAAAACGACTGAAGAACGAAGAGCAAAGAATACCATTCGGTACATGGCCAGCGCCAAAGGTACTAATTCAAATTTTTCACTCTTCACTCTTAACTCTTCACTCTCTTGCAAGTCCCTTGCAAGTCCGTAGCAAATCCGTTGCAAATCCCATTCCTGCATTGGGCGAAGAAGGGATCAACGGGGCATCAGAAGGGAGCTGTCACCGTAGGACAGGAAACGGAAATCATGCGAGAGGGCATAGTCATAAACCTTGTGCCAATCCTCGCCGATAAGGGCAGAGACGAGCAAGAGCAATGTGGATTGCGGTTGGTGGAAATTGGTGACCAATGCCTTGACAATATGATAGCTATACCCGGGAGCTATGATAATCTGCGTACTGCTATGGAGCACCGTGACGCCATTCCTGTCGTACCACGTAAGCAGGGCGTTGAGCGATTCGACCGAAGAGACGGTCTTTGCCTTCTCAGCCACTTCGCCCTCGTATGGCTCCCATTGGTTCACGTGCAACTGCTCTTCCGTGAGGTCAGCGTTGAGAATGAGCTTCACACCCATGTAGTAGAGACTTTCGAGAGTGCGCACGCTCGTAGTCCCCACGGCAATGCAACGGCCTTCATGGGCAAGGAGTCGCTCAATGGTATGCTTCCTAACCGATACGAACTCCGTGTGCATCTCATGCCCCTCAATACGCTCTGCCTTGACAGGCTTGAAGGTGCCGGCTCCAACATGAAGGGTGAGCTCCTCACGCTCAATGCCGTGAGCATCAATATCGGCAAGCACACGGTCGGTGAAGTGCAATCCTGCTGTAGGAGCAGCAACAGAGCCCTTGATCTTGGAATAAACCGTCTGGTAAGTCGTCTTGTCGCTCTCTTCCGTCTTACGGTTCAGGTATGGAGGAATAGGAAGCTCTCCACAGGCATCAATGATCTCCGCGAAGGAAACCGAATCATCATCCCACTCAAAGTCAATCCAATGCCCTGTGTGCACCTCCTGCTTGCGCTCAACGCTAAGATTAATGGTCTTGTCGCCAACCATAATCTCGCGCACCAGACGGCCTTCCTTCCACTTCTTCAGGTTGCCCACCATACACACCCACGAGCACTTTCCGCGTGTCTGGAACATAAGCTCATAATCGGTTGGCTGAGCCGGTTCGAGAAGGAACACCTCGATAAGCGCACCTGTTGCCTTATGGAAATAGATACGCGCCTGAATGACACGGGTATTATTGAACACCATCAACTCACCCTTCGGAAGGTGGTCGGTGATGTTGCAGAAAGTATCATCACTTATCTCTCCCCTATCATACACAAGGAGCTTACTCTGGTCACGCTCCGCCTTCGGAAACTTCGCAATACGCTCGTCGGGCAGAGGATAGTTATAGTCGATTATCTGGATGTTTTTGGGAGAAACCATAAACTAATTACGAATTACTAATTACCTTTTTACAATGTGTGGGCTTAAAAAAGAACAGAAAGCGTAAATTAAAAATTTTCAATTTTCAACTTTCAATTTTCAATTAATTAATCACCCTCAAGAAGCAATAAATCACCGTAAGCATCATAACGCTGATGCACACATCAATATCATTCTTATCATACCCCGTAGCCGTGTATCGGGAAGAAACGAATTTGGCATGTGGAGTCAGCTTATAGTAAAGGAGGTATGTGAGAGCACTCACGAGAGTTCCCCACGCAAGTCCCACAAGAACATCGGTGAACCAATGCACTCCGAGATACAGACGTGTCCAGGCATTTACCAACGACCAAACGATGAGGATTGGACTCAGCACGCTTCCCCTTACGAGGAACGTGACAAACATCGCCAGCATCATGGTGTTGGCTGCATGAGAGGAGAAAAAACTGTATCCGCTTGCACTATACCCCGCAACTGTATGCACCAGATGCTTCAATTCGGGGTCGTAGCAAGGACGAGGACGCATTACGTATGGCTTGACGATAAAATCGGACAGCAAGCCCGATGCAAGAACACCAAGAAACACACAGCCAAAGATAAGCATTATCTGCCCCATAGTCTTGTTGTTCCTGATGATAAGCACCGCAAGCGAAACATAGAACGGAATCCACGTGTAGCCTGTGGTGAATGCAACCGCAAAGCGGTCAAGAAATAATGAGTTGCTGCCATTTAGCAACTCGAGAAAAAACATATCCATAAAGCCTAACCAAGCCTTTTCTTCCCTTTAGGTCGAAGGGTCTTACGACAATCTCCCAAAGGGAAGGATGTTTTATAGTATTTATCCTCCATGATCAGAAATACTAACCACTCCCCCTGGAGGGGGTGAGGGGGGTGGAGCCCTCCCTTGGGGAGGGACGGGGTAGGCTGTTATTTTATCACTTCCACATCCTTATCCGTAATCCATCCTTCCCTACCGTCAGCAAGGCGGATTCCAAACCATCCTTTCAGGGCATCGTCGGTAATCTCCACTCGTGTACCCTCATGAAGAATACAAACATCTGCACCCTGATCCGTAGGAGTCTTCTTGGCTGTAACAGAAGGAGAGACGATAATTGCGCCTGATGGCTTGGTTGCGAAATCCTTCAACTGTGAGGCAAACACATTGCCGAAGATGAAGAAAATCACAAGGCATACACTAAGATAGAATGCAGCCTTTCTTATCGCCATCTGCTTAACGAAGAGATAAACAAGGAAGAGAATCAAAGCCGCAACGAGAGAGACGAGCGAAATGGTTGCCCAAGTGTCGATGCCCATTGATGTCTTAATATCCTCAAACCACACCTTGAAGAAAATCTTCTCGCCAGGCTGGATGTTGTCAATAGTCTTTGAGCGTGCCACATCCAGGTTATGAACAATGTCCTTATCACCAGGAGCGAGAAGACGAGCCTTCTCATAGTTGACTATGGCACGTGTGATGTTATCCGTGCGATAATAGGCGTTGCCGAGATTATAATAGAGATTGGCACTCTTACCCTTCTGCAAGGCAGCCTCATAGGCAGCAATAGCATCCTGATACTTACCCTTGGAGTAAGCGTCGTCAGCCTTCTGCTTCAAACTCTCTACTGACTCCGACTTGCTTATGCTCAGAGTGTCCTGCTTCTGTGCCATTACAGAATTGCTTCCGCCAAGCATCATTACAAGAACGAGCAATAAGCCTACGGCACCAGTAGCAACAGTCTTTTTCTTCTTCATTCCTTCCTCAATATTAGTGATGGCAGAAACGGCCTTGTCATACGTCTTTTGCATATTACCAGCAGCATCACCCGGAGCATAACGCTCGAACTCACACTCATCAAGAGCCTCAAGGAATGTTTCAATATCCCTCTGACTTGCATTGCGGGCAGATAGTTTCTCGGCAATATTCTCGCGAGAGAGCTGTGAAACTGGTATTGAGAGCTTGTCAGCCACGTAGCCCCAGAGTGCTCTCAGAACCTCATCGTAGAATGCTGATGACTTGCCCTCTGCCATAAGCTTCGCTGCGAGCTTCAGTTTCTTGCCGGCAACCTTATTGGCTTTCTTGCCTCTCATCGCGTCAATATTTGCCATTTCCATTGCCTGCTTGCGGAATACGATGAGGAGGACAATGAAGATAATGACAACCAAAGCATTGAGAACCTTATACAATGTACTTCCGAAGAAGTAGTCGTTAGTATCAACAAGCTCTGGAGCACCATTATGAATGAAATGTATGTCCTTATCCACACGCTGTGAGTAGTCAGCAACATCGCCAACCTTTCCGTCACCCTTCTCCACTTCAAGAATAAGCGGCTTGGTGCGTATTGTCTTGTATTTATTGGCAGAAGTATCGAAATAAGTCAGCTCAATAGGCTGAAGCTGATACTTACCCTGATTTCTTGGTACGATGAGAACATCATACACCATATTACCAGTAAGACCGCTTGCCGTAAGCTTTGTCTTATCAGTTACCTTTGCATCATACTTGTCAAAATCCTTTGGCACCTGAAGTTCTGGCTGCTTGATAAGCTTGAGGTTTCCGTTTCCTCCAACCACGATACGAACCTTTACAGGGTCGCCAGCCTTTACCTTATTGTGGTCGAGAGTAGCACTTATGGTGAACTTACCCACACCTCCTGAGAAATCAGAAGGCTTCTGTGGCAACGGATCTACATGCACGGTCATTCCGTCGGCTACAATATTTCTCTTAACTTCTACATAACCGCTACCACCATTAAAGAATGCCTCAAACGGATCTACGTTGCGGTTTTCCTGTACCACGATTCCCTTGAACGTGATGCTCGGAATCTGAAGCTTACCCGTCATCTGTGGGTACATCACATACTGACTCCACGTAACGCAACGGTAAGGACGGCCGTTCACAGTCTCAATATGGAATGACTTCTGCTGTGGAAGCGGAACTTCCTGAGTATGGAAACCTGTAAGGTCAGGCATCTTACCCTCAAGCTGGGTAAGCTCCAACTGGGTATAAACCTTATAGGTAAGGAGGATTGGCTCCTGCTCGTGCACACGTGTCTTGTTGGCACTAACCTTGATAAACAGGTCATTACCAGAAATATGCGAACCAGAAGGACGTACCTGAGCACCACGCTGCTGTTGCATTCCACCTCCATACTGATTGCTCTGCGCCTTGCCCGAAACGGTTATCTTAACGGAATTAGAGAACATGGACTTTCCGTTAACTGTTGCGCGAGCACCGCTAATAACGAACGAACCGTTCTTTACGGCAGCAAGAATATAGGTATAGGTCACAGAACTTGACTGAGAAGTGTGACCATTAATCATCTGGAAGCTCTGCTGAGTACTGGTGCTTGGGCCCATTAGAACCTCAAAGGCATCAGGAATACTACCTGCACGGAATCCCTTTACATCCGTTGTGGATATTGTATATTGCAAACGGAACTGCTCTCCCACAGCTACTTGCTGCGGAGCACTAACACGTATCTGTGCCATCATTGGGATGATGGCTGCAAACAATAATAATAATAATAATAATATGGTAGATAGTCTTTTCATATAAAAAGCCCCTCACCCGCCCTATGGGCACCCTCTCCCCAAGGGGCGAGGGAAATGTTACCTTTGTACGGTATCAGGATACTAATCTATAATTTTCGATTTCATTATTTGCCCCTTAGTTAGAAATACTAACTTTTCCCTCGCCCTTGGGGAGAGGGTGTCACATAGTGACGGGTGAGGGGCCACATTTACCAATTCTTCTGCAAATTTCTTCGCTGTGACTGCGACTTAGCCTTCTGGAGCTTGCGCTGAGTATTCTTTTCATCCTGCATTGCAGCCTGAAGGAGTTGCTCGGCATTATCCTTGCTCATCTGATCCTTTGGCTGCTCTTGCTGTTTCTGCTCCTGCTTTTCCTGCTTTTTCTCCTGCTTCTGCTGTTGCTTCTTGTTTTCCTGAGGCTGATTCTTCTGATTACGCTTGCAAAGCACGAGATTGTATCTTGTCTCGTCATCATTAGGATTAAGACGAAGAGACTGCTCATAAGCCTTTATTGCCTCGGCATACATCTGATGACGCTGAAAGATTACACCAGCGTTATGGAATGATTTTGACTTCCTGAACTTGGAAGTCTCAAGATTTGAAGCCTTATCAAAGAACGAAAGAGCAAGGGAATCCTTGTTCTGTTGCATATAGGCACAACCAAGATTGTAGAGAGCCTGAGGATTCCTGTCATTCTTGGTAACAGCCTTACTGTACTCAACCTCAGCCGGCTCAACAGCTCCCTGACGGAATTGCCTGTTTCCCATACGGATATGCGACCTGTCACTCTGAGCAAAGAGGCTCATACAGCTAACGGTAAGGATTATCAATATGCTATAAAATCTATACATTATCTTATTTTGTAGAAGTCTTGAAGATTCTGATCTTTGTAAAGAATGGGTTCATAGTCTCATTGACGCAGATCTCAATGATAATGAAGAGGATGCAGAGGATTCCGAATACCTGGAACTGCTCGTTGTATTCAGAATAGATCACACTCTTCATTGAGCCTTGCTGAAGCTTTGAAAGCTCGTCGTTAAGACGCTCCTGAGCCGCAGAGGTATTATCTACATGAATGTATGTTCCCTTTCCCGCAGAAGCAACCTCACGGCACATCTGCTCATTGAGGCGCGTCATTACGGTATTTCCCATATTATCAGTCATATAACCGCCATTACCAGTAGGGATAGGTGCACCACTGGTATTACCAATACCGAGGATGAACACGTTCATGCCCTTCTTCATAGCAGCCTTAGCAGCTTCAGAAGCACCTCCCTCATGATCCTCACCATCAGTAATCACGATTATCGCCTTACCAATCTTATCCTGCTGCGTGAAACTGCTTGCTGCAAGATTAATAGCCTGAGCAATGTCAGTTCCCTGAGTCTGGATGAGTGATGGCTCAATGCTCTGGAGGAACATCTTGGCTGATACATAGTCAGATGTGATAGGCAACTGCACGAATGCGTCGCCAGCAAATACGATAAGACCAATCTTATCATTAGTGAACTTATCCACAAGGTTCTCCACCAGCATCTTACTCTTGTCAAGACGTGAAGGCTGAACATCCTCAGCCAACATGGAGTTGGAAATATCCATAGCGATGATACACTCAATGCCGTTGCGCTTCTCGTTGCTAACCTTTGTTCCCATCTGTGGACGTGCCACCATGAAAATCAGTAAGGCAAGAGCCACTTGAATAGCACTAAACTTAATCCAACGCCTCTTGGTAGAAGCATCGGGCATAAGCTGTGCAATGAGCTGGGCATCACCCAATTTCTTTATTGCCTTCTGGCGCTTGTACTCTGCCAACACCATGAGTCCGAAGAACACAGGTATCAACAGCAGGAGGTACAGGTATATTGGTGAATCAAATCTAAGCATAATTATATCTTTCTAAACACAGTCAATCTCAAGAGCACTTCGAGAAGCAGAACCAATACGGCTGCAATAGCGAATGGCTGGAATGCCTCATAGCGCTTTGAGAACTTCTTCACGTTAAGACGTGTCTTCTCCAGTTTGTCAATATCCTTATAAATTTGCTCCAGTTCCTTGTTGCTTGTTGCACGATAGAAATTACCATCACTCATGGAAGCTATGCCCTGAAGCGTCTTTGTATCAATCTCTACTGGCATATTGATATACTGAACGCCACCTGCAACAGGCATTGGATAAGGCGCAACACCATTTGTACCCACACCAATGGTATAGACACGTATTCCGAGACTCTTTGCTATCTGAGCCGCAGTCATAGGCGAAATGTCACCCATGTTGTTTGATCCGTCGGTAAGAAGAATCACGACCTTACTCTTTGCCTTAGAACTCTTCAAGCGTGAAACAGCATTGGCAAGTCCCATACCGATAGCCGTACCGTCAGAGATAAGTCCCTGAGCAGCAATATCGGTTCTTGTTCCCTGAAGCAGATTGATCAGAGAAGCATGATCTGCCGTCATAGGGCATTGGGTGAATGCCTCACCTGCAAAGATGGTAAGACCGATATTGTCATTAGGACGATCGGCGATAAACTCACCTGCCACAGCCTTAGCAGCCTCGATACGGTTTGGCTTCAAGTCCTCTGCCAACATACTGGTAGATACGTCCATAGCCAGCATGATGTCAATACCCTCAACCGTCTTCTCATCCCACGCATTATGGGTTTGAGGACGAGCCAAAGCTATAACGATAAGTATGAACGCGATGCACCTAAGCGCCATTGGCAAGCCCATCAATCTAACCCTCCAGCTAACTGGGGCATTTCGATAGACATTAGTGTCGCTCAGGCAGATTGAACTTTCCGCCTTTCTCTTACCTGTATTGCGTAATAGGAAGTACCATATTATATAAGGTACAAGCAATATCAGTAATATGAAGTATAATGGTGATGCAAATTCCATAGTGGCCTCTCCCCCCGCCCTCCCCCATAGGGAGGGAGCCGATTCGACTATGAGGGATGTCTATTTCTAAATTACTATTTTCAAATCAAAAATTACAATTGGCCTTTCGCCTTCCGGCTCCCTCCCTACGGGGGAGGGCGGGGGGAGAGGCCATTACACTACCAGCAATACCAACTGCCAGAACACATAGACGAGGAGTGCGATATTTGCCAGAGCAACAACAACCAACGTCCACTTCAGTATCTTGCGGTTGCGGATAGTCTGCTTATCCTTCTCTGTAACAGTTGGTTCGATACGTTCCTCAGTAGGAGCATTCTCCTGCTTTGTCGTGTTGATGAAGTCGATAGCCGAGATAAGGTTGTGGTCGTTCTCATTAACTCCTACAGAGTATTTTGCAAACTTCACAAGGTCGGCTGTCTCGAAGAGCATAGTAAGCTCATTTATCTTACTCTGATCCTCTTCCTGACGAAGACGTGAGATAATCTCCGCACTCGTCATCTCCATTGCGTTGAATCCGAAGCGCTCCATCATATAGCGGCGCAGAGTGTCAGTCAGGTGAGTATAGTATGCCTTAGCATCATCAGCCGTAACAGTAGTACTCTTTGCCTTTATCTCCTCAATAGAGTTGAGAGCCTTCTGGTGAGCAGGTACTCGCTTTACAATCTTCACCTTGAAGACGATTGGCTTCTCGCTCTTCAGACGCATGAACATCAGGAGGGCAATAATGAAGAGAACGAAAGTAGCAGCACTCAACCACAACAATCTGCTCCATTCATCCCAGAGGAATGGATTGTCCTGCACATCCTTCGCAGGAAAGAACTGGTTAGGATGCAAGGTATCAACCTTTACGGTGAGAACCTTCAACGCCAGCGACTTTGATTCAAAATCCTTGCCGTTCACCTTCACCTTTACCGATGGTATGTAATAAAGGGTATCATCGAATGAAGTGAGGGTATAGTGAGCAGAGACACGAACAAATCCGTCGTCAAGTTTCTGGGTGTCAGAAGGTAATGTCTCCACCACCTCTATACCCGGAATTATTTGCTGCAAAGGCTCAAACTGAGGAAACTGCACCTTTTGCCCTTCCTTCACGGTAACGCCAAGATGGAATCCCGTCTGCTGTCCGACAAAAATAACGGTAGAGTCAATCTTTGCCTCCACACTCACATTTTGTGCCGACATAGGAAGAGTCAAGAGCATCAACGCCCAGAGCAATATGTAAACTTTCTTTGCCAAACCTAATTATTTTTTTAAGTGAAAAATGAAAAATTATAAAATGGAAAAATACTAACCTGTATTTTTAATTTTTCACTTTTCATTTTTCATTTACCACATTTAACATCCTCTCATCGCAAACATCTGCCTGAGCGACTTCACATAGTCGCCATCAGTAGCGACGCTCACGAAGTCAACACTCGACTTGGCGAATGTCTGCTTCAAGTCTGCGGAACGCTCCTGCCAGAATTTTGCGTGAGCAGTACGAAGTGCCTTGCTCGATGTATCAATATACATCTCGTGACCTGTCTCGGCATCCCTTACTCGGAGTATGCCGACATCAGGGAGAGTCTTCATAATCGGGTCATAAACCTGAATAGCCATAAGGTCGTGCTTTGAACGGCATACCTGCAACGGCTTTATGAAAGGCTTACGATCGTAGAAGTCACTCATAACGAAAGCAGTACACTTTCTCTTCATCACCTGACCAAGGAACTCGAAAGCCTGTGACACATCCGTTTTCTTTGACTCCGGCTGGAAATCAAGCACCTCACGGATGATGTAGAGCACATGCTTCCTACCCTTCTTTGGCGGGATGTATTTCTCTATACGGTCAGAAAAGAAGATAACGCCAATCTTGTCATTATTCTGAATAGCCGAGAATGCGAGTGTTGCCGCCATCTCAGTTACCATCTCTCGTTTCATCTGATTACGGGTACCGAAATCAAGCGAACCGGAAACGTCGATCATCAGCATGACAGTAAGCTCGCGCTCTTCCTCGAACACCTTCACGAATGGGCGATGGAATCTCGCCGTCACGTTCCAGTCAATATCACGCACATCATCACCGAACTGGTATTCCCTCACCTCCGAGAACGCCATACCGCGCCCCTTGAAAGCCGAGTGATACTGTCCGGCGAAGATATTGCTCGAAAGACCGCGGGTCTTTATCTCAATCTTCCTGACCTTTTTTAGTATTTCAGAAGTCTCCAAAACAATTCTTGTTTTAAAGTGAAAAATGAAAAATCATAAAATGAAAAATACATTTTACCACATTTCAGTCAATATTATCAGCAAATATCACTAATCTGTATTTCTTAATTTTTCACTTTTCATTTTTCATTTAGCTTAAGGCACCTCAACCTTATTGATAATCTGACTCACGATTTCCTCTGCCGTGATATTGTTTGCCTCTGCCTCGTAAGAAAGGCCGATACGATGACGAAGAACGTCATGGGCAACAGCTCTCACGTCCTCTGGGATAACATAGCCTCTTCTCTTGATGAAGGCGTATGCACGAGCAGCCTTACAGAGACTGATACTTGCACGAGGACTACCACCGAATGTGATCATAGACTTCAGTTCCTTCAAACCGTAGTTCTCAGGAAAACGTGTAGCGAACACGATATCAGCAATATACTGCTCGATCTTCTCGTCGATATAAACCTGACGTACAACCTCACGAGCCCTGATAATCTCATCAGCAGAACTTACAGGAACAACCGTTGGGAGACTACCTGCAAGATTCTCACGCATGATGCGCTTCTCCTCCTCAAGTGTAGGATAGCTGATTACGACCTTAAGCATGAAACGGTCCATCTGTGCCTCTGGCAATGGATATGTACCTTCCTGCTCAACTGGGTTCTGTGTAGCCATTACGAGGAAAGGCTTTGGAAGAGCAAATGTCTGCTCTCCGATTGTTACCTGATGCTCCTGCATAGCCTCAAGCAAAGCACTCTGTACCTTAGCTGGAGCACGGTTGATCTCATCGGCAAGCACGAAGTTAGCGAACACAGGACCTTTCTTAACCTGGAAGTTCTCGTCCTTCTGAGAGTAGATCATAGTACCTACTACGTCAGCAGGGAGAAGGTCAGGAGTAAACTGAATACGACTGAACTTAGAATCAATAAGCTTAGAGAGGGTATTGATGGCAAGAGTCTTAGCAAGACCAGGCACACCTTCAAGCAATATGTGACCATCGGAAAGCAATCCGATGAGAAGTGATTCAACAAGATGCTTCTGACCGACGATCACACGATCCATGCCGGTCGTCAGATTAGTAACAAAGTTACTCTGCTGCTCTATGAGAGCATTCAATTCTCTTATATCTATAGCTTCTGCCATAATTTTTTTGTATGTTTTATTTACCTATTTTCTCAAAATCGAATGCAAAAGTACAAAAAAATACTCAGTTTTCAGCATTCATACTTCTAAAAAGTATTAATTTAAGCATTAATTAACGAGATATTTTAAAAAATTGAAAAATGACGTGCACAGACAAGCATAAAATGCGCAATTCCACAAGCCGAGAGTAAGTTTTCTAATAAATTCTTTGTCTATTCATAATTTTTCACTATTTTTGCAATCAATAATAGAACAACGAATTAACAGAAATGAAACCATATTTTTATCTATTTTGTACAATTTTATGTATAACGCTTTGCCTGGATTCATGCAAAACGAATGATGGTATTTGTACAAATCCAGACAAATATGCATCATTCGGAAATGGCAGAGTAGATTTTTCCGCCTACATGCTCAAAACAAACGAAATTGACGCTTTTGAAATCAGCACATTTAGATACGATTTGACAAAGACAAGAAAGGCAAAATTATTGAAATAAAATCTCACAACGAAAAATGCATAACAGATTCATTGATGATAGTTCATTTGCTAAATATGCCAAAATGGAATCCTGCTATCAAAGGTAACAAAAAGGTAAAAAGTATTTACCCACTAAAATTTATCGTCCATCCTCAATAATTTTCAACAACTTTTCACTCCCACATTGTATCAAAATTCTCTTGACAATGTGGGATTTTTCATGCCCTTTCCTAACGTTTTTGATAAGAAATCAAGGCTTTTTCACCTCCAAAGCAAGTCCCTTGTTCCTCCCCTCTTCCTCCTAAGATACTCCATCGATACTCCATCGTTACTCCATCGATAGTCCATCGAAACGATGGAGCAGCGATGGACAAGCGATGGACAAGCGATGGAGCAGCAGCGAAGGAAAAGCGGAATCAGAGTAGAGGCAAAGCGGTTTCAAGCCTTATGTTCTCAAAAGTTTTGCATGACGAGAGATAAAAAAAGGGATTTCCACGCAAAGCGATAGGGATTTTTCTTGGTGGAATCGTTTTTTTTGTATATCTTTGCACTCAGAAACAAATAGAACGCAAAGGCACGAAGACACAGAGCCTTTATCCTGGCTATTCTGCGTCTCTGCGTTGGATAAAAACCAAAAAGACAAGAATGATAAAATACGATTTATCAAAGATAACAACCGTGATATTTGATGTGGATGGGGTTCTCAGCGAAAATACGATTCCGATGGATCTTAACGGAAATCCTATCCGCACTATGAACGTGAAGGATGGCTATGCCATACAACTTGCTGCAAAGCAGGGCATCCGACTTGCCATCATCACAGGCGGCAAGTGCGACAGCATTCAATATCGTTACAGCAAACTTGGCGTAAATGATATTTTCATGGGTTGTGCTGTAAAGATTGAAATGTACCGCGAATACTGCCGTCAGCATAATCTGAAAGACGAGGAAGTGATGTTTCTCGGCGATGATATTCCCGACTACGAAATCATGAAGGTCGTAGGTTGCCCTTGCAGTCCTTCCGATGCCTGTCAGGACATAAAGGATATTTCCACCTACGTTTCTCCAGCCTCTGGTGGCAACGGTTTCGCCCGCGATGTGCTTGAGCAGCTTCTCCGCAGCAAAGGTCTCTGGCTAAGCTCCGCGAAAGCGTTTGGGTGGTAAAAGAACGGCCTCTCCCCCCGCCCTCCCCCATAGGGAGGGAAGTCCGATGTTGATAACATCGGAGTATGTGTCAGCCGGAAGGCGAAAGGCCTATCGTCAATAAATATTAATCGAAAATAGTAATTTGGAACAGACAACTCCACATAGTCGAATCGGCTCCCTCCCTACGGGGGAGGGCGGGGGGAGAGGCCGCCTAATCTTAGCCAGCAACTCCCCACGCCGTCGTGAGCTTCTCGGCGGACTTGACATACCATACGAAGTACATGTCATAAAAGGCATTGACGAAAGTTATCCCGATACACTTCCAGCAAAGGAGGTGGCAGAATATATCGCCAGCAAGAAGGCAAAGCCTTACAAGGAATGGTTTACTAACAAAGAGGCTGTTCCAGAGGGCATTACGATGACCGACGATACTGTAGTAGTAACTGCCGATACGGTTGTAGTGGTTGATGATATGATTCTCGGAAAGCCCAAGGATCGTGAGGATGCCCATCGTATGCTCAGACTCGTCAGCGGTCGCACACACCAGGTATATACTGGTGTATGTCTGCTCAGCAAGAACAAGGAGAAGCACCTCTCCGTTTGCACCAACGTCACCTTCCGTGAGCTTACCGACGAGGAGATTTACTATTACATCGACAAATACAAGCCATTCGACAAGGCTGGTGCCTATGGCATTCAGGAATGGATCGGCTACATCGGTGTCACTCGTCTTGAAGGCAGCTACTTCAATGTTATGGGGTTGCCGGTACAGAGGATTAATGATGAACTAAAGACCCTCCCCCTCACCCCTCCCATAAAGGGCGGGGAATAGACACAAAAAGAGTTGGCACGGGTTTTGTAAGATAATGTTAAACGCAAAGACGCTAAGACGCAAAGTTTTTACTGTGTGTCCATCGTTCTTGTTTATTCATAACGTATAACTTTGAATTAATTAGACAATCCCTCCACAGTCGAATCGGCTCCCTCTCTACGGGAGAGGGCGGGGGGAGAGGCCGATTTTATGAACCATCAATATACAGATCAACTCATAAACCTTCTCAAGAAGACACCTTCTCAAGAAGACTCGTCACTATGCAGCACAGTTGCATAGCAAGAGCGTGCGTCCTGAGCACATACTCCTTACTATGATTAAGGATCGCTATGACTTCCCTAATCAGGCTATGGAGCACCTCAACGTGGATAAGGACGTGATAACTCAGAAACTCCTTGAATCCATACAGGATATTTTTAATCGTCAGGAGCAGAACAACGAGCCTGCTAATGCCGAGGCAAAGGAGATTTCAGAGGACGACATTCTCTTCAACGATCAGACAAACAGCATCTTACGTCTTGCTGACCTTGAGGCACGCATGAGCCACGACCACGATGTTGATGTCAAGCATCTGCTTCTGGCTATGCTTCACGACGGCATGAATAGCGTTGCCAAGGATATTATGGAGGAAAATAATATGAACTACGATAACATTCTCGATTTCTGTGAGGAATATGCTCCTGCACAGACTCCCACCAACGGTCTTGACCTGACCGATGATGATATGGAGGACGAGGGAGGAAGCTCTGCCTCTAACACCCAGACGACAGAAAAGCCGAAGGGTAAGGGTACGGGCAAGAAGACTCCTGTGATTGATAATTTCTCAACCGATCTCACCCAGGCAGCAGCCGAGGGTAAGCTCGACCCATGCGTTGGTCGTGACAAGGAGATTCAGCGTCTCACGGAGATTCTTGGTCGCAGAAAGAAGAACAACCCTATCCTCATCGGAGAGCCTGGTGTGGGTAAGAGTGCCATTGTAGAGGGTCTTGCTCAGCGCATAGCCGACAACCGCACCTCCCCTATCCTATTCAACAAGCGTCTCGTGGCTCTTGATATGGCAGGAATGGTGGCCGGCACTAAGTATCGCGGACAGTTCGAGGAGCGTATCAAGGCTCTTATCAAGGAGTTAGAGGAAAATCCAGATATCATTGTCTTCATCGACGAGATCCACACCATAATAGGGGCAGGTGGTGGTGGCGGCACTATGGATGCTGCCAATATGCTCAAGCCTGCCCTTGCCCGTGGTAAGGTACAATGTATTGGTGCTACTACTCTTGACGAGTATGCCAAGACTATCGAGAAGGATGGTGCTCTTGAGCGTCGTTTCCAAAAGATTATCGTACAGCCATCTACAGCCGAGGAGACACTTCAGATACTCCATAACGTGAAATCACGCTATGAGGCACACCATCACGTTCGCTATACTGACGAGGCTCTGACAGCATGTGTCAAGTTGGCAGAACGCTATGTCACAGATCGTGCTTTCCCCGACAAGGCTATTGATGCCCTTGATGAGGTTGGTTCACGTCTTCATCTTCAGTTTATCGATGTTCCGCAGGACATCGTCGAGCTAGAGAAGCAAGTGGCAGAGGCAAAGCAGAAAAAACTCGATTCTGTAAAGAACCAGAACTTTGAGCTTGCAGCAGCCTATCGCGACAAGCAGAGCGAACTGGAAGAGCAACTTGCAGAGCGTAACCGTCGCTGGCAGTCGGGCGATTCTGACAACGTGAAGGAAGTAACCGCTGACGATGTGGCAGATGTTGTATCTATGATGACAGGCATACCTGTTCAGCGTATGGCAGAAAGCGAGGGCGACCGTCTTCGCAATATGGGAACTGTTCTCAAGAATGCCGTTGTCGCTCAGGATGCAGCCATCGAGAAGATGGTTAAGGCTATCCAGCGTAACCGCGTCGGACTTCGTGATCCTAATCACCCTATCGGCGTGTTTATGTTCCTTGGTCCTACTGGCGTGGGTAAGACATATCTTGCCAAGAAACTGGCAGAGCACATGTTCGGTTCTGCTGATTCTCTCATCCGTATCGACATGAGCGAATATACCGAGAGCTTCAACACCTCTCGCCTTGTAGGTGCGCCTCCGGGATATGTAGGCTATGAGGAGGGCGGTCAGCTAACAGAGCAGGTTCGTCGCAAGCCTTACAGCATCGTACTTCTTGACGAGATTGAGAAGGCACACGGCAACGTGTTCAACATGCTTCTTCAGGTGCTTGACGAAGGTCGTCTGACAGACGGCAACGGTCGTCTTGTGGATTTCCGCAACACGGTCATCATCATGACCTCTAACGCAGGTACTCGCCAGTTGAAGGAGTTTGCTCATGGCGTGGGATTCAATGCAGGTAACGGGCTGGGAGTCAATATGAACGAGAAGGATAAGGAATATGCTCGCTCTATCATCCAGAAGAGCCTCAGCAAACAATTTGCTCCAGAGTTCCTTAACCGTCTTGATGAGATAATCACCTTTGATCAGCTTGACTTGAAAGCTATCAGAAAGATCATCGACATTGAGCTTAAACCTCTCATTAAACGTGTATCAGATTTGGGCTATACCCTTACTGTTTCCGAAGATGCCAAGGACTTTGTGGCGGAAAAGGGATATGATGTTCAGTTTGGTGCTCGTCCATTGAAGCGTGCCATCCAGAACTACATCGAAAATGCTGTCTGCGAGCGCATCCTTAGTGGCGAGATCAAGAAAGGTGATGAGATAAATATCACGAAGGAAAACCTTTCGGCTAATTGACAATTGAAAATTGATAATTGACAATTATTTGAACGCAAAGACACGAAGTCGCAAAGTATTATTTCTCAGCGTCTTTGTTTCTTTGCGTTTATCTTTTAATCAATATTTATCAAGAATTAGAGATTTAGAGATTCTTGAATTAATGAGAAAAAGAGGAAATTGCTACCAAACGTGAATTCGACGAATTTCATCAATTCGTATATTATTGAAAGCCATGTGGTTGAAAAAGCTCTGAAAGAGCGACACCTAATAGCGAAGGGCGCAAGCCCTGGATATATAGACGTTATTTAGGGTGTGAGGTCTGAAGGACCGACACTTATCATATTTATTAGGTGTCGCACCTACGGCGCTCACTAACCACGTAATCATTATAGGTAGCACTTGCGTACTACCCTTTTAGGTGTCGCTCTTTCAGAGCTAATTCATCGAACTCACGTTACTCACGTAGCATTAGGAATAATTGTGATTGGCAAGAGCGTAAGCGACATTTCTCAAATTCTCTTAAAATTCAAAAGAAAAATTCGCAAATTCTCTAATTCTTGATTATAAGAACAAATTTGATCACATACTTAGAATAAAAAATGCTTAATTCCTCAGATACAAAAAATGTAACTACTCCCCGCCCTTTATGGGAGGGGCAAGGGGGTGGGTCTTTATTCATCTTCGACCTCGACGGCACTCTCCTTGACACTCTCCGCGACCTTGCAACAAGCGTCAACTACGCTATGGAACAATGCCACTACCCTACCCACTCAATAGACCAAGTGCGAATGATGGTAGGTAACGGCGTGGCTACCCTCATAAAGAGAGCAGTACCATCTGGCACATCCGACGAAGATACCGCCCACGCGCTTGATATCTTCAAAAAACACTATATGGAGCATGGCGAGGACACCACCCGACCATACGACGGCATCCTCGAACTATTATCCGCACTCAAACAGCGGGGAAAGCAAATAGCCGTTGTGAGCAACAAGTTCGATGCAGCCACCAAAGCCCTGTGCGACAAGTACTTCCTTAATCTCATAGACATCGCCCTTGGCGAGAACGAGGCAGAGGGAATCAGGAAAAAGCCAGCTCCCGACATGGTTCTGAAAGCCATGAAACAACTTCATGCCACACCCGACGAATGTATCTATATCGGGGATAGTGATGTCGATTTCCATACTGCTCAAAATGCTGGTATTCCATGTATCAGCGTTCTTTGGGGCTTCCGTACCAAGGAATTCCTTCAATCTCACGGCGCCACCATATTTGTAGAAAAGCCAGAAGAAATCGCTAAATTAAATGAAAAATGAAAAGTGATAAATGATAAAATGATTGTCCGCAATTACGTCACACGGGCTGAAAGCCCAAAAGCACATAGCATAGGGCAACACCCTATGTACAAAGCAGTTAGTATATTCGCCCTGTAAGGGCAAAAGCTCAAAAAAATGCTTTTGCCCCTTCAGGGCGTTAGTTATCCCACCATTCTCCCACAGGGCGTTGCCCTGGGCTATGTGCTCATTGCCCCTTCGGGGCGCTGTCGGACAAATGCGGATAATCATTAATGAATAATATCCAAAAGAAGGAAATTATAAAAACGAAAAAACGCAATCCACGTAAATGAACTGCGTTAAATCTGCCCCTTTTAAGTTGCGTGGATCCCTTTACAATCCCTAAGGAAAGTGAAGCCTCGCGGGCGGGGACTTTTGCACATCTCGAATGCAACGGGATGACCACGGCTTGATTATTGAATGCAAAATTACAAAAAATATTGCGATTAACAAAATCTTGACTTGCCTTTTTCTAATATCTGTATGAAATTTAACCTTTCCACATTGAACTTTTGCAAAGAACACGTTATTCCACCACTTAAAAAAACAGAGAATCTACGATTTTTTTTGTAAAAATAGAGGCATTTGAGCATTTCCTTTGAGAAAGGACTGTTAATTTTGACAATTGTATAAAAAACATTCGCAAAAAAGTTTGTTTTTCAGATTTTATTTGTAATTTTGCAAATGGGAGTTATTTTGATCCTTTGACTTTTCTGTCGAATACCGAAATACACATATTTTTCAAAATATGCGAGACAACTTCCTTCAACGTATGACTAATCTAAACTAATTAATTAGAATGGCAAATACGAAGCAAAAACCGACAATAATATTAGACGATGGAACGGTTGCAGAATGCCAAGAACCTGTTGTTGTTTCTGCCAGTAGAAGCACAGACATTCCAGCATTCTATTGTGATTGGTTTTTTCATCGCCTAAAAATCGGATATTCCGCATGGAAAAACCCTTTTAATGGAGTAAAAATGTATATTAGCTATGCCAAAACTCGTTTTATCGTGTTTTGGTCAAAGAATCCACGTCCATTACTCGAACATCTTGATGAATTGAAAGAACGTGGGATTGGATGCTATATACAATATTCTCTTAATGATTATGAAGAAGAGAAACTAGAGCGTGGTGTTCCACCTATTACAGAACGAATAGACACGTTCAAGAAATTGGTTAATGAATTGGGTTTCGGAAGTGTTGTTTGGCGTTTCGACCCGCTTATGTTGACCGATGATATAACCATAGACAAACTTCTTAAGAAAATAGAGAATATCGGCGATCAATTGAAAGGATATACGGAAAAACTAGTATTTAGTTTTGCCGATATTCACTTGTACAGAAAAGTCAAGTCAAACTTGGAAGCTAATGGTATTCCTTATCATGAATGGACTGAGGAACAAATGCAAGAATTCGCAGCAAGACTTGTCGAATTAAATAAGCGTAAAAAATGGAATTACACTCTTGCAACATGTGGAGAACCTGGCAGATACCCAGGTATAGTCCCCAACCACTGTATTGACGATGAGTTGATAATACGCAGGGCTTATAACAACAAAGATTTAATGGCATTCTTGAAAGCCGAGGTCAAGAATATACCAGAGCCTGATTTGTTCGGTAGTTTTGAACTACCCAAGGATGCCATTCTCCTTCCTAATCACCAATATGCAGTTCATGGCAATAACAGCGATAAAGGTCAAAGGACATATTGCGGATGTATGAAGAGTAAAGATATAGGAGAATATAATACATGTGTTCATCTATGCGAATATTGCTATGCCAACGCATCAAAGCAAATCGCACAACAGAACTATAAAAGACATTTAGAAAATCCTTTTACAGAAACAATAACAGGCAAATAGTCTATGAAAACATATGAAGAACTAATTGAAGAATGCAAGAATTTCTCTACAATGAAATTGATAGAGATATGTCGCAATTTATTACCTGATGAATGGAAAAGACATCCATATCGTCATCCTGAACTTATTAATGGCATTGGTTTGTTGCAATCAGAAACTGCAATGAATGCCTATATTGTAGCATATGCAGAAATGCATATTGCTAAATGTCGTGTTGCCCTACAAAATTTTCCATTTGACAAATTAGACGGATCAATAGAAATTGTAGATTGGGGATGTGGTCAAGGTATCGGCAGTTTATGTACAATTGAAGCACTTGCTCAACGAGACCTTGCCATGTGGCTAAAAAACATCACACTAATTGAACCTTCAAACAATGCACTAAATAGAGCCGTTATTAATGTAAAAAAAATAACTGGCAACATAGTAAACGTCTTCCAAATCAATCAATATCTACCAGGATATGGACAAAATAACGAAATAGAAGGACTGTCTTACAAGAACAAAAATGTTATCCATATATTCTCCAATATACTTGATATTACATCAATAAACCTCATAAAGTTAGCAAAAATGGTAGCTAATTTAGATAGAAACCATTTTATACTTTGTATGGGGCCAATGAATAGTTATTCGTTCAGAATAGATCAATTTACCGATATTTTTAACAATCAGGAGTTCTTTTTGAATCTTGCAGAAATGCAATTTGGACGTACATCAGATACATTATACCAATTTACAGGAAAGGTAAAATGTTTTCAATATGATGGAAGTCCACTAAATTTAGACATAGACCTATCTGAGCAACCTAATTTGGCTGATGGTAAGGTTATTTATTCTGACTACGACCCTAATATTGGTGTAGCAAATGGTATCATCTCTCCTTTTGCACAACGTATTGGGGCGTTAGTAGATTCTTCATTAACAGAGGATGATATCATAGTTGTAAAACCAAACATACAAGGTGACAATCCTGATATGGTAATTGTGCAACCAAATAGAGCTATTGTTATATTGGATATATTCAATGAAAATATAGACAATTACAAATTTCAACATGAATGCAAAGATAATGACCAAACCACCGATAACAAAAATTTTCTAATTAACACAGAAATCAACAATGTAATAGTTTCTCCTGTTAACAAAATAGCCAACTATCAAGATAATCTTTTAAAGAAATATCTGGATGGTATTATAGACCAAGTCATTAAGACGCCTTCAATACTTAATATTGTTATCAAAATTTTGGTCTTTTCTCAAAATTCGACAGAAAGCGCAAGAGAAAAATTTGGAAACTATCCAAAGTATACTTTTGTGTTTGGAAATGACATTTTTGATAATAACGAATTGAAACTTCAATTTGTCAAAAGTGTACGCAGAACAAAAAGAAATATTCATTTTAACGACTATGTGTACAGAAGTCTAATGAAGGTCTTAACCCCAAAATGGCATTCATATAAGGAAGGTAAATATATAAAACTCACCAATCCACAAATAAGCCTTTCTAAAAGTGAGGGTAATACCAAAAGAAAAATTAGTGGGGTTGCTGGTTCTGGAAAAACTCAGGTTCTAGTAACCAGAGCTGCTTATGCTCAAGTTAGAACAGGCGGAAGAGTACTTGTGTTAACCTATAATGTGTCTTTGGCCAATTACATTAAATATCGACTTGGAGAAGTTAGGGCAGATTTTGCTTGGGATAAGATTGATGTAAACTATTATCATCAGTTTTTTAGAACCATGGCAAATGAATGCAATAGGCATGTTCATTTTAACTCATATGAAGATATTTCTTTTTTTGAAAATACAACGATTCCCAAATATGAATCTATTCTAATTGATGAGGTTCAAGATTATGATTCTAATTGGCTTCGAATTCTTTATAAGTACTTCCTTGTTGATAATGGAGAGTTTGTCGTATTTGGAGATCCTAAACAAAATCTATACCACAGACCAACAGATAAAAATGGTGATATGCTCATTGGTGGTGTCATTGGTGGTGTCTGGAATCATGAATTAAATGAAAGTCAACGTTTCTGTAATCCGATGTTAGAGGAACTCTTTTCGAAGTTCAAGCAAACTTTTTTACCTTCTCCAGAAAACTACAAACAAAAATTGCTACAAACAGAGATGCATTTCTCAATAAAGTATGCAAATATCGGACGAATCAGCACATTTGAAGAAATTGAAAAAATCGCCAAGTATTGTCGCAATATTTGTTCTCAATTTCACGTTGAAGATAAAGAAGTTGTAGTTCTTTCCCAAAATAGCGACATACTTCGTGATGCGGAGTATTCATACAGGAAGTTGACGAATAAAATAACATCGACAACTTTTCTTTCTTATGAATATTACAATATGCTCCTGGATAAATATAAAATCAAAGATCCAAGTACTGCAAATGCAAATTATCAATTTAAAAGAGATAAGGAGACTGCTGATCATAGTCAAAAACTAAAGTTTACAATGGCAGCAGAAGGTATGAAATTCTCAACAATTCACAGTTTCAAAGGTTGGGAAGCAAATACTGTAATATTGATTCTAGAACCTGTAACAACACAGGTAGAACCATATTGCACTAGTAATGCATGTAATAGTCCAGAACTTATATATACAGCAATAACTAGAGCTCGTGAAAATCTTTTTATAATCAATTTAGATAATTCCACTTATCATCAGTTTTTTTCAGAAAATATAAAGAATTAAATATGTTGACATATACAGACGAAGAAAAAAATACAATTATCAATCTGCTTACAAACGTTATGGAAGCAGACTCTGTAATCCATCCCAATGAGATTGAATTCATGAATAGTGTTATGAGTTCACTTAACTACACTATTCTAAATCTCGATTATGGACATGAAAAGGATTTCTTTCTAAACAAGAATTTGTTTCATAAAATGGATGCTGAGAAACAATTAGAAGTTAAGAATCTATTAATTGGTATGGCAGAATGCGATGGATTCATAGATAAACGAGAACAAGAACTAATTGATAATATTTGAGTTCTCATTTATTTTTAACTCCAAAGCATCTCTATATCTTCAATTTATTAAAGAACAAAATGATATATCTTTGCTACAATACTCTTACCAATAATTTATCCATAGAGAACAAGTTGTCATCATCTTATTTTGAGGTTCTTATCTCTCCGTTTGACATGCCCTCTAACAATGGTAAAAAAGAGAAGACATATGATATTGTTGTACCCAATAGTAACTTCAAGATTCATTTGATCGCTCGTTACAACTCATATCTTAGTGAAATAACCATTTCTGACAACAATCGAGATTTCTATCAAATGAGTGCTATTTTACACCACAAAGGCAAAATCATAAATGATAACGACTTAAGGAAAATCTTGGTGAAAATAAAAGGCGAAAACGATGAGTCTGGTTGGAGGCTATGTTTTAATAGTATTCTTGACATATATAATAATCGTACAATATGGCAAGTTAATGAGGTCCATTCTATGATGGCTGATATGAACGAACTATATAGTGAAGGCTTAGAATCTTATTCTATAAAGAGTCCTACAAACAAGAACTATGAAGGGATTGATTTATCTTTACTAAAAGCGAAGAAATTAATGCAATGCTTAAAATGGTTACAAGAGAATGATATGGTAAATCTCTCATTTGTTAAGGACGATATTATTACGATGTGTATAAAGACTTTGCCAATGCTAAGGAATTTGTATTTAACAGAATTTGAGGGTATTAAACAATTAGAAATAGAATTTAATGATGCAGAAAAAAGATACAATCAATGCATTAACGCAAACGAACACCTAAAGGAGTATAGAGAGTTTATGATTAATAATAAATACTCCTTTACTGAAGAAAATGCCAAGATTAGATTCCGCAAGAAATACCCGTCAGAATACGACTTGATAGAATCGCTCTCTAATATTCAAAAGGATTATTTTGAGAAAATGAGAGCGTGGGGGCAAATATGCGACAATAGTAAAATCGTGGAAGAATGCTACAAATGTATTTTTGACTTTATGTATAAAGAAGGAAAATTTGCAGAATTTTTGAAAACTGAAAACGTAAAATAGTGGGAATAAGCCTTGAAAAGGCAATATAATATAGGCATGGGCTTAATCCCCACATAACATTGATACACAGCTGGAACTTATTTTTGTACATCTATATTCCTTCTATGTAAGTCCGTTGCAATTCCCTTGCAAATCCCATGTAAGTCCCATTTTCGCCTATTCTTAGGAACGGACTTGAAACGGATTTATAGCGAAGGAAGAGCGAAAGAGAAGAAGAGGCAAAGAAGAAACAGCAAACAATTAACATAGACTCGCGCGAAAAGACAGAATAAGGCAGGCTTGTTAATTTTTAATTGTTAGTTGAATCTGGTGTAATACCCTATGAGATAAAAAAATCAAAAAGTTTTTGAGAACGAGTATTACACCTTTGCTGTTTTGAGTGTATTTTTCGACTGATTATCAGAACGTTATCCCTGGTGTAATACCCTTGAAAGTATTACACCAATTTCTGGCATTTGGTGTAATAGTGGTGTAATACTTCCGAGGGTATTACACCAAAGATAAATAATTAATATTCAAGGCATTAATACACTCAAATATGCAAAGGTGTAATACTATGCGTTGAAAACTTTTTTCATTTTTTAGTCAAAAGTATTACACCACTATTACACCAACTGTCTATTTCGTTCATTACGACAAATATTATTTGGGTGTATTTTCCTCGCCTTACTTCTCGAAATGCTGATAGTCCTTTGACGATTTCCATGCCCCACCCCATTTGAAACCGTGTTTTATGAAGAGTTTGTAGCAGAGGTCGTTACGGTCAATCTTCATAGGGATGTCTCGACGCTTATCCCTGTTCTTGGCATATCTCGCACCAGAAGGAGGATCAATCTTGTTGCCCTTGACGTATGGATTATAAAGTGGGTTGATGTCAATGGCAAGTCCCATACCATGCTTTGAGATTCGGGTAGTGGAACCTGTCATGAAACGGAAATTGAAGCAAGAGGTATTGTTAGCCTCCATAGATCGGGTATCGTCCGCCCCATAGTTGTCAATGAGGGATATACGCTCAATCTTGTATTTTGCCCTGTATAGTTCGCGGAAGATGTCAAGAAGATCCTGAGCAATAGACTTATTGCATATCAGTTCACCTTGATGCACCTTTCCATCCTTTCCATAATGCAGAACCTTCAAATATCTCAGTTCCGCTCTGCCCACAGTACAGGTAGGTGGCACGGACTTCCCTTGCATTAGAGACCAGATGCTGTCAGGGATAGAAGAAGCCCCCCATCCCCCCAAGGGGGAGTTTTCTTTTATAGTACTCCCAATCATAGGGGAACACATACAGAATATGAACGCAAAGATGCAAAGACGGAGAGATAACATAACTTTTTCTTTTTTGAATTTTATATTTTATCTAGTTATGATTATCCGTATTTATCCAATAGGCAGCCTGAAAGGCTAATAAGCTCATAGCCTAGGGCATCGCCCTAGGTAGATGGAGGTTGGTAATTTCGCCCTGTAAGGGCAAAAGCATTGATTCATATTAGAGCTTTTGCCCTTACAGGGCGTTAGCTATTCATCTAATTTACCCAGGGCGATGCCCTGGGCTAGTAGCTCATTGCCCCTTCGGGGCGCTATCAGGTTACGAATAATCAACATCTCTTATAATCAAGACAAATCAATAGCTTCCAATGATTAGAAATACTAACCACTCCCCCTGGAGGGGGTAAGGGGGGTGGAGCCTTCCCCTTGGGAAGAACGGGTTAGGCTTTTACAACTTCTTCAACTTCGCAAACTTCAGGAGCAGTTGCTTGGTTCCTGCATTGCGGAATTCAACAGAAGCTTTGGCTGAATCTGCCTGACCTTCGAGGGCGGTAACTACACCAACTCCAAAGCGGGCATGTTCCACTTTCATTCCGACGGATAAGCCTTGATACCAGTCGCCAACGGCCTCTCCCCCCGCCCTCTCCCGTAGAGAGGGAGCCTGTCCACGCAACATATTACTTCTGTTAGTACCTTGACTTAGAGCCTCTTTAACCCTCTTCAGACTACCACCACACGCAACAATCTTTCTTTGGAAGGCTTCACCATAAGGATTGACAGGCGTCTCTGGTCGCTTAGGAGCGGTTATCTTAGGCTTTGGATCAGCCATGAACTGCGATGCAACTGGTGAACTGTTCTGATAGCGAGAATCACCACGACCATAACTGCCATAGCCTCCATAACCGTAACCATTGCCTCCTCGGGTAGAACCATAACCTGTAGAGCCATAGTCATCATCACTACGTTCAACAGTAACGAGTCGCGAGTCTATATCCTTGAGGAAACGGCTTGGGGCGTCAAACTCCATTCGTCCGAACCTGTAACGCGACTTTGCACAAGTAAGGATACATTTCTTTTCTGCACGGGTAATGGCAACATACAGGAGGCGTCTCTCCTCTTCCAACTTACGCATAGAGTCGGTACACATAGGAGATGGGAAGATATTCTCCTCCATGCCAACCACAAAGACGTGAGGGAACTCAAGTCCCTTGGCAGAGTGAATTGTCATAAGAGTTACCTTATTATCATCCTCAGCATCGCCACAATCCTTATCGGTCATCAACGATACATCCTGAAGGAAATCAACAAGTCCGATAGGAAGTCCTTCTTCACGGTTTCCTTCAACGAAATCCTGCATAGAGGAAAGGAACTCATCGAGATTCTCCTGACGGGACACATCCTCGGGATTAGAGCCGGAATAGATATCAGCAGATATTCCGCTCATCTTGATGATTTCACGTCCTAAGTTAAAGGCGTCTTCCTTGGCAAGACGCTCAGTAAAAGAGTTTATCATCACCAGGAAGTTGGACAGTTTCGTCGCTGTTGCCTTAGCGATATTCACCTCATAGTCAGATGAATTCGCTGCCACCGTCCATAGGCTCACGCCATGATCACATGCAGCTATGATGAGTTTCTGAACGGTGGTATCTCCAATACCACGTGCAGGATAGTTTATTATCCTTCGGAAAGCCTCATCGTCGTTATGATTTACCACCAGACGGAAATAAGCCACGATATCCTTGATTTCCTTACGCTGATAGAAGCTCATTCCACCATAGATGCGATATGGAATACCATCCTTGAGCATCTGTTCCTCAAAGGTACGACTCTGGAAGTTAGTGCGATATAGGATAGCGAAATCCTTGAACATAAGTCCGTTGCGCTTTACGCCCAGTCTTATCTCCCTACATACGCTTATTGCCTCTTCCCTATCAGAAGCCAACTGACGCATTATCAGTTTCTCACCTTCCGCATTCTCAGAAAAGACATTCTTCTCAATCTGGCGACCGTTATGCTTAATCAAACTATTAGCCGCCTGAACGATGCGCTGTGTAGAACGGTAGTTCTGCTCAAGTTTGAAAAGCTTGCTACCCTCATACTGCTGCTGGAAGTCGAGGATGTTATCAATATTAGCACCTCGGAATCCGTAGATACTCTGGGCATCATCACCCACGACACAAACATGCTGATGTTCAGAAGCCAACTGCCATACAATCTGCTGCTGGGCATAGTTAGTGTCCTGATACTCATCTACGAGCAAGAACCTATATTTTGTGGCATACAACTTCTTGATATCAGGATTATCATGGAATAGGCGGAATGTATATACAAGCAAATCGTCAAAGTCCATAGCATTCGACTTTCGGCAATTCACCACATACATCTCGTATATCTTCGCCATCTCAGGCATCTTTGTATCCCTGTCATGAGCAAGCGCGTTCATGTCAGAGGCATATTGCTCGGGCATCATGAGCTTATTCTTTGCCCATGAGATACGGTTGTGAACATCTGCCGGCTTATATACCTTGTCGTCAAGTTCCAGTTGCTTAATGATACTCTTGCATAGCGATTTACTATCGGCATCATCATAGATGGTAAAGTTGGAATCATAGTGACCACCGACAAGATACCTCGCCTCACGTCTAAGTATTCGGGCAAAGACACTATGGAATGTACCCATCTGAAGCGACTGTGCTTCTGGACCAACGAGCGAAACGATACGCTCCTTCATCTCTCGTGCCGCCTTATTAGTAAAGGTAAGTGCCATTATCTCCCAAGGCTTATAGCCCTGAGTAAGGAGATACGCAATCTTATAGGTAAGGACACGAGTCTTTCCAGAGCCAGCACCTGCAATAACCAACGATGCGCCGTCGATATATTCAACTGCTGTACGCTGGTATTCATTGAGGGCATCAAGGAAATGGCCTCTCCCCCCGCTTGGCACATACTCCGATGTTATTAACATCGGACTTCCCTCCGTAGGGAGGGAGCCGGTTTGAGGATGTGGGAACTGCCCAAATATGTCGTTATTATTGTCGTTCATTTAATTTGAAGAATGTATGTGGAGAGACCTCTCTACTCGCTCATCGGAAAAAGATCAATAAACTTCATCTCTTTCTGGATTCTTGCCTGACGCTTGAGCATATAGGCTGAAGGATTCTTGCTTGAGAACTTACGAGGATTAGGCAGGGTTGCAGCAATCAAGGCACAATCGGCACGCGACAACTCCGCAGCCGTCTTGCCGAAATTCTCCTTGGCACAAGCATCCGCACCATATACACCATTGCCCATCTCGATAGAGTTAAGATAAACCTCCATGATTCGCTCCTTACCCCAAAGTACCTCAATAAGAACGGTGAAATACATTTCCAAGCCCTTTCTCATCCATGAGCGACCAGGCCACAGGAATACGTTCTTTGCCGTCTGCTGGGTGATGGTACTTGCACCATGCTTTGTCTTTGCTGTCTTATTATGCTTTACAGCCTTCTGGATAGCATCAAAGTCAAAGCCATGATGCTTTAGGAATCGGGCATCCTCACTTGCCATTACGGCAACAGGCATATACTTCGACATCTCCTTCAGAGGCACCCAATGATGTTCCCACTTCACCTCATACTCATCAGAGAAGGTCTGTTCCACTACTCGTATAAGCATAAGCGGAGTGACATAGACAGGCACGAACCTATATGCTACAACAGCAAGAATAGTGGAAGCAAAGAATGCTCCCACTATCCATTTTATTGTTTTTGTTATAATATTTAAGCCAACCATCGCATTAGTAGCTCCTTGCAATCAGCACACGGCACTTAGCAGGCTTGCCTGATACCATATCCACACCTGGTGTCTGCTCGAAAGCGAATGGCACGCAACGGATAGTAGCCTGTGTCTCTTCCTTGATCTTTGCCTCGGTCTCGGCTGTACCGTCCCAATGGCATAGGAAGAAGCCACCGTCCTTAACCTTCTCCTTGAACTCCTCGTAGTTATCGCACTCATAGATATGAGCATCACGGAATGCGCGAGCCTTTTCGAAGATATTTGCCTGAATCTTGTCGAGAAGATCAACAACATAATCAGCAATACCCTCAAACTGTACAGTCTCCTTCTCAAGAGTATCACGACGCATAACCTCAACAGTACCGTTCTCAAGGTCACGACCACCCATTACGAGACGTACAGGAACACCCTTCAACTCATAGTCAGCGAACTTGAAGCCTGGACGCTTGTTGTCTGCATCATCAAACTTAACGCTGATACCCTTCTGGCGGAGTACGTCGATAACAGGCTTCATAGCCTCTGTTACGGCTGCAATCTGATCTGGCTTACCGATAGGAATGATAACTACCTGAATTGGAGCAAGACGTGGAGGAAGTACAAGACCGTTGTCGTCAGAGTGAGTCATTATAAGAGCACCGATAAGACGTGTAGAAACGCCCCATGAAGTAGCCCATACGTACTCTGGCTTGTTCTCTTTAGTAAGATATGTAACATCGAATGCCTTTGCGAAGTTCTGACCAAGGAAGTGAGAAGTACCGCTTTGGAGAGCCTTACCATCCTGCATCATAGCCTCGATAGTATAGGTATCAAGAGCACCAGCGAAACGCTCTGTCTCACTCTTCACACCCTGCATTACAGGAACAGCCATCCAGTTCTCTGCGAAATCAGCATATACCTTCAGCATCTTCTGTGCCTCCTGCTCAGCCTCCTCACGAGTAGCGTGAGCAGTATGACCTTCCTGCCAGAGGAACTCAGAGGTGCGGAGGAATGGACGAGTACGCATCTCCCAACGCATTACGTTACACCACTGGTTGCAAAGCAAAGGCAGATCGCGCCAAGAGTGAATCCAGTTCTTATATGTGTTCCAGATGATAGTCTCAGATGTAGGACGAACGATAAGCTCTTCCTCGAGTTTGGCATTTGGATCAACTACAACGCCGTCGCCTGACTCGTTTGTCTTCAGACGATAGTGAGTTACAACAGCACACTCCTTAGCAAAGCCCTCAACGTGCTCAGCCTCACGACTAAGGAAAGACTTAGGAATAAGGAGAGGGAAATATGCATTCTGCACGCCAGTTTCCTTGAACATCTTATCCAACTGCTGCTGCATCTTTTCCCAGATAGCATAGCCGTAAGGTTTGATTACCATACAACCACGTACTGCAGACTGCTCTGCGAGATCAGCCTTCACCACGAGGTCATTATACCACTGACTGTAATTGTCAGCACGCTTTGTGAGTTCTTTAAGTTCAATTGCCATTTTTATGATATATTTTTTATTCTCTTATTGTCTAAATTTTATTAAAAAATCCCGACATTTATCGAAATCGGATGCAAAATTACAAAAAAATGTTGTAAACATAGTAAATCATTTCCTTTTTTATTATGGTTTTTGATTTTTTTGATTATCTTTGCACCCAAATACGATGAATCTCGTAGATTTGAACAAACAATTGCAATAATGCAACGAGACATTCACGAGACATTCGGTTTAGAAAACAGTTACATTTATTTAATATTTAATTTAATCATAAAGAATCATGACAAAGGCTAAAGTAGCAACTGCGTTCGTAGGCGCAGCAATGATTTTCTCAAGCTGTAGCACAGCAACAGGTAATGGTGCTCTCATCGGTACTGGTGGTGGTGCACTTCTCGGTGCTATCGTAGGTAAACTCGCAGGCAACACAGCAGTTGGTGCAGCAGTTGGTGCAGCAGTTGGTGCTGGTACAGGCGCTATTATCGGTAAGCACATGGATAAGGTAAAGGCAGAGACTGCCGCAAAGCTCCAGAATGCTAACGTTACCGAGGTTACAGACGCTAACGGTCTCAAGGCTGTAAAGGTAACATTCAACTCAGGTATCCTCTTCGGTTCTGGTAACGCTACTCTCAGCAGCACAGCAGCATCAGAGCTTACTAACTTCGCTTCTGTACTCAAGAACAACACAGACTGTTCTGTAGCTATTCAGGGTTACACAGACAACGATCCTTGGAAGGGCTCTACAGCAGAGCAGAGCGCACAGAAGAACCTCAACCTCTCTCAGCAGCGTGCTGATGCGGTTAAGTCTAAGCTCAACTCTCTCGGTGTTTCTAACAGCCAGATCAAGAGCAGCACAGGCTTCGGTGAGGCTAACCCAGTTGCCGACAACTCTTCTGCAGCAGGTAAGGCTCAGAACCGTCGTGTAGAGGTTTATCTCTATGCTTCTGAGGCTATGATCAATGCAGCTAACAACGGTTCTCTCCAGTAAGGAGTAGTTCCACCCTACCCTTTCACAAGGAAGGAACTATTATATAATAGTATTATACATTATTATATATGGCTCATCTCGCAAATGTCGGGATGAGCCTTTTTTATTGCTATTGCAGAAAATTGGGATTACAAATAATTCGACCTGTATAGGTGAAAAGCCTTGTAAAGGCGAAATAACATAGGCGTGGGTGTAACCCAAGTTACATTAGCTACCATTCCACAATAACACCGTAGGTGCGATATATTTCATTTCACACCGAGAAATATGAAATTATATCGCCCATGCAGGGCTTATAAAAAAATCCCTAATATGGTAGCGCTCCCGCACTACCCTATAATATGCCGTCCTTTCAGGACTTGTAAATTTTATCATTGTACATCTAAGATTAATATCGCATTAATTTCTTAATCATACAGGTTGAAATAATTTAATTATAAAAATTCCTTGATTCTAATCAAGATGACAATATTTTCGATACGTCTAATTGGCATAAAACACGATACAAATCACAACTTACAGTTACTTTAGCCCGCACTCATTCAACAACATAAAACACTGAATAATAACACTTTACAAACACACATCTTTTATTTTCTCGCTTTATAATGCAATATTACCAGAGAACTAAAGATGTCATTTTTGCAATATTTTTTTGAAAACACGTGTATTTTTGACATAGATTAATTATTATATTGTTTACGCACACAATTTTAGTTTTTTCTTTGGCAATCCAAAAATTCGCCGTACCTTTGCACTCGGAAATCAGAAACAAACAACTGCTTGCAGCTTACGTTATCTGAGATCTGAAAACAAAGAATCGTAACCCATCGTACTATAGTATTCAGGATAAGATTTAAGTAAAAAGAATTATTAACTTCGGCGGTATTGACACACCGCCACTAAAAAACTAAAAGAAAGGATAACATTATGAAAAAGGTATTTATGACATTGGTTGCCGTGATGGCAGTTTCAGTTTCAATGGTTGCAGCTCCTAAGGCAGAGAAGAATGCAGAGCCAACTCGATACACTATCGACTTCAACTCACACAGCATAGCACGCTATCTGAGCATGTCTCATGATCAGGTTGCTGATATGGAAAGGGTTCACGACAACTTCTCTCGCGAGATGAAGAAGGCAGAGCAGGCTGACGATGCAAATCGCGGTAAGCTCACTAAGAAGGCTGTCCTCAGAGACATTTCTTACATGCGCGTCATCTTGAGCGAAACTCAGTTCAGCAAGTACCGTACTGTTCTTAACGCAACACTTACGAACAGAGGTATTGAGTTCTAAATTTGTCTAACTACAATTCCAATATATCAGAACGGCAATCATCCTTCAAAGGTGGTTGCCGTTCTCTTTTTATCTGTATTACTTGACGGAACAATTACAAACCTTACGCATTTTTCCACATACAAATGTCAAAACATATTATTTTTTTACATATTTCTGACATATTGTAAAAATATTTTCCCAAAATGTTTGCAGATTAACATTTTAATTTGTACCTTTGCAGTCGGAAATAAAAAGCCTAACCAAGCCTTCCCAAAGGGAAGGATGTTTGATAGGCTTTTTTTACCATATTTATAAATAAATAAACAGAAATTAAAAGCCAAACTTCTCAACGAAGTTTACTATAATACATCCTTTCCTTGGGGAGATTTGTCGAAGACCCTTCGAACTTCTGTGAGAAAAGGCTTGGTTAGGCTAAAGAAAACAACTACATAAAGAAATGAGTAAACTGATTAAACCAGCAGGATACAAGGCGTTGCTTGACATGAAGCAGACGGAACAAGGTATCAAACTTATCAAGGAGTTCTTCCAGCAGAACATCAGTACGGAGCTCCGACTCCGTCGCGTAACTGCCCCACTCTTTGTGCTTCAGGGTCTTGGCATCAACGACGACCTTAACGGTGTGGAACGCGCCGTTACCTTCCCTATCAAGGATCTCGGCGACCAGAAAGCTGAGGTTGTACATTCCCTTGCCAAGTGGAAGCGTCTCTCACTTGCTGAGTACGAAATAGAACCTGACTACGGAATCTACACGGATATGAATGCTATTCGTGCCGACGAAGAACTTGACAACCTACATTCTCTCTACGTTGACCAATGGGACTGGGAAGCTGTAGTTACAAAAGAAGAGCGTACCCTCTCTTATCTCAAGGAAGTGGTTCGCCGTATCTACTCTGCCCTACTCCGCACAGAATATCTTACCTGTGAGACCTACTCACAGATCAAGCCTTTTCTCCCACGTGAGATTCACTTCATCCACAGCGAGGAACTTCTCCAGATGTACCCTAACCTCTCTCCAAAGGAGCGTGAAGACGAAATCTGCAAGAAGTATGGTGCCGTATTTGTCATCGGTATTGGTGGCAAGCTCTCTAACGGTGAGAAGCATGACGGTCGTGCTCCTGACTATGACGACTGGACAACACCTAACGAGGACGGTTATCTTGGCCTCAACGGCGATATCCTCATCTGGTACCCAATCCTTGAGCGTAGCTTCGAGCTTTCAAGCATGGGCATCCGTGTTGATAAGGAGAGCCTTCTCCGTCAGCTCGAACTCGAAGGAAAGACAGAGCGTAAGGAACTCTATTTCCACAAGTCACTCCTCGAAGGCAAGCTTCCTCTCTCCATCGGCGGAGGTATCGGCCAGAGCCGTCTCTGCATGGTATTGCTCCACAAGGCTCACATTGGTGAGATTCAGGCAAGTATCTGGCCAGAGGAAATGCGTAAAGAATGTGAAGAGGCAGGAATGCCACTCATCTAATAGAAACAATAAAAGCTCCCAAATCGGGAGCTTTTTTTTATGAAGGAAAGTGATGAAAAGTAAATTACAAGTAAATTATTACAGTAAATTAAAGAAAAACATCAAGCTGTACAATTGAAAAATTAATGCGACATTAATGTGTTATTAACGCGACATTATATGTCTCACTTCGTGAGGAAAGGTTTAGCTCGGTGGCAGAAGGCAAAGCCAACATTAATTTCCATGAATTACACATTAATATCGCATTAATTTTTCTATAAATATTTCTTGCGACGAATGTCGCTTCATAATTTACTGACCATAATTTACTTGCAATTTACTTTCCAAAATACAAGGATACTTTATATCATTTCTGCATATTCTTCAGCATTTCTATATCGGAAAGGAATATCTCCTTACCCAAATAATACTTGTTAAACTTAGTGAGTACGTCGCCATTAGGATCAAGAGCTTCATAATGAGGAATACTCGTGAACTTGAACAACTCCCAGAGTTTCTGGTATTCCTTTTCTGGTATTCGATAACACTCTGCACCATTCAGGTTCAGTGCCACATACTCGTCGTAAGCAGCCTGTGGAGAACTCCTATCGCCTGTTATAAAGACAAACTCAAAGTCTGGGTTGTTACGCAATTCCTCACGCCACGCCTTACTTGACTCAATACCAGCACGGCAAGGCCCGCAATATGTTGCCCAGAAATCAAGGAATACATACTTTCCCTTGTATTTGTCGGTTATCTTTTTCAGAATCGACGAACCCTCACATTCAGGCAACGTATAGGTTATCTCCTTATCGTTGAGACCTTTATCCAACCACTTGTCTATCATAGCCTCAAGCATAGCATCGTTTAACGCAGCCTTTATTACGTTTGCTCTTTGATTAATCTTTGCAATACTATCATTAAACACAATATCCACAGAGTCAGCAGGAAAAATACGCTTTATACCAGCCTTCATAATAAGATAGTTGTATTTGCCACCTTTACTGCTCCAATAAAAATCTTGAAGAAACTTTATCTTCAACGGCAAAGATATTGTCTCTGCTCCATAAATTGCCTTATCCCTACTAATCAGCACACTATCAACATAAGGGTCTGGCATTACTTCGTAAAAAGTAAGAGAAGAGCCTTCTGGAGAATCCACACGTTTGCGTGTACCTCTGACATATACAGGACTATTCGTACAATTACCAATAAAAAAAGGATAATTAGAAGTACTAATCTTCATTTGGTCACTAAGTTGTAACTTTCGCCAAAAAGCAAAGTTTTCTGGATAGATAAATCCCTTTAGCGAATCGGGCAATTCATCCACATTCTTATACTTGCGTAACTGCTCGCAAACCAAATAGTAATGACCGATATTCAAAGCGAATTCTATCTGAATATAATTCTTTTCCATCAGATATTCAATATCATTGTAATGAAATCGCTGTGCAAGATAATCATGGGCAGCTATGGCGTCATCGTATCCCTTTTCCATTTCTTTACAGAAATTATTGAAACTAAGAGTATTAGATATCTTATTCCAATTCTTTTTCTGACAATTTTCCCAACTGTCTAATACTCCTGTTGGCATTACAGGATATTCATAAGGCTTACCCGAATCATCGTTAATAGTTATTTTATAATCATAATTCTCCCAACTGATATCAAAATTGAGTTTATCTCCAGGTTTGATTATGAAAGGCTTATCGATAAATCTCTCATTCACAAAGAACTTATTATAAATTGGATATTGAAGAACGAATTTCTTTTCAAAAGTTCCATCAGCCTTTACTTCGATTACGATCGGCTCATCTTCACCAGTAAAGACATTACGATTCAAGATATTCAACGAATTAATCTCCTTAGCTAACTCTTCTGAACTTATCCTACCCTTGATGTACGCTGTATCTGTACTGAAGTAATCTCTGCGAAACTCACTGACCTTCTGTTCATTAACCTCATATGGCTTTACCACCAAAGGCTTCTTGACATCAGAAATTCCCCAGACATGATCTGCATTAGATCCGAAACCTTCGAGCATATCAAAATAGGTAGTAGTACTTGGCATTGGCTCAAAGACAAGTGTCATAGAGGCAACATCATGCTCGTCAACAGGTATAGGACTGTCAACATTAAATTCCTTCATGAATTTCAGATTATAGTTCTTTCCATCCTCACCATAAAGGTGTACATAGTTCCTGATACAGATCTCAGGACGTGTAATCTGAGCTTTGACGATAGTCGCCGTGTCATGAAACTCTACCGAATTGAGTTTCAAACGTGAGATACTGGTAGATACGTAACTGGGCTTTTCCCAGATTACAGGTTTCTTTGCTGCTGATGCCGAGAGCACGCAGAGCATGAGCAATAGTGAATTAAAAATTCCTTTCATAAATTTTGTATTTGTTCTATAACTAATTAATATCCGCAATTACTGCCGTTTTTGTCATTCCTTAGCTTTACCTCCAATGTAAGTCCGCTCTTCTTCCGAACCAAACTCGATGAAGCTCCGCTTCAGAAGCAGACTTATAGCGGAGGTTCATCGAGTTTGGTTCGGAGGATCAAGCCAAGTTAAATGAAAAATGAACAATGAAAAATACAAGTTACAAATTGTACATTGTAAATGGTAAATTGTACATGATAAGATTTTTCATTTAAAAAGTTTTGGCTCTGTTGCAACAGATGACTGATTTTTGAGCTATTCTGGCAAGGCTGGCCTGTTGGCAACATCCCTACACCCCATACTTGCTGCAACTACACATATTGCAGCAACAGCGGTTTTAATGACATTTTTCTTCATATCTGAATTTTATTGTTTAGTTATACACGCCTACTCTTAGTTACAGATTTTCGGCAACCTCTGTTTGCTCGTCATTAGTTGTAGGTAATCATATCTTACTGTAATCTTAACTACTTTAACATCTGTTCGACGAAAAGCGCCGAAGGTGCGATACCTAACAGGGCAGTCCGTAAGGGCTGTTACCATGATGATATTTTTTTAGTGAGCGCCGTAGGTGCGACACCTAATAAATATGATAGGTGTCGGTCCTTCAGACCTCACGCCCTAAATAATGTCTATATATCCAGGGCTTACGCCCTTCGCTATTAGGTGCCGCTCTTTCAGAGCTTCTTCAACCACGTGTTTTTCAGCTATATACGAGTTGATAAAATTCATCGAACTGACGTTACTTTACTGACTCTTGTTTAAACGTCACAAATTTATATTTATGTGATGACGAAAAAATCAATATAACGTGGGTTTACACCCACGCCTATATTATTTCGCATCTTCAAGGCTTATACCATACAGATTTACTTTACCACCTGTCGCGGGAAATACTCGAACAGTTTCTGGTTTTCGCGTAGTTCCTTGATACTAAGGTCAGTACGTACATAGCCCTTCCAAGAGGCATTGTATGCCTTGAATGGTTCGCCCTCTGGCACAATATAGTTGATTGTGCTGATTGTAGGCGGAATAGGCTCGTAGATCTCAACGATAGCGAAATGGTCGCCCGACATGCCCTGAACCCAGAAACATGTGTTGTTAGGGAAATCTACCACACCCTTGCACTTATACTGACGCCCTGCATTGTCAATCAGTATGTTGGCGCCACCTCTGCCGAAATACTCCCTACGCCAATTCATCTCTGTGGCAAGAGCAAGATAAGTAGCTTCTGGAGTTATCCAAATAGCCATCGTACTCTCATCTGTCGGCTTAATGAGGTGCACATCAGTATATTCTGACCACGTAAAGAAGTTGTCCTTGTCATAATTCTTTGCCTCTGCCACGAGGGTTGGCTTATGAAATTGAGGAACATTGTCGTAACCATCCTTTTTCCCGTTAGCCAACGATGATCCAGACGAATTACGGTTCAACTCCACGTTCCAACCTCTCAACTGCCAGTTTGGTACACCATAGATGGCAATCTTACGAGCACTTTCTGGCAGTTTCGGGAAGTAGATCTTGAAATCAAGCATCTGTCCCTTCTTGCCCTTTATGCCAAAGCGCTTGTAGTAGCAGTCAGGCTCTGTTCGTCTGGCTCTATAGGTGATGCCCGTCTCCTTGTCAAGTATTCCACCCTCTTCGTCAGTCAGCCAAAAGTTAGTCACGATATCTGCCGGCATACGGAAATAGCAATGCAACACAGTCTCATTGTCCTCCTCGATCAACTGCCAAATCATAGGTGCGAATGGCCTATCCTTTTGGTTTTCATCAAATCCAGGAAGCAAACTCTCTATGTCATCGATAGTAGGTACATTCTCTACCATCAGACCAGAATCCTCAAACCAGTCATCCTTCTCGGTTCTATTCCATACCGCAGTAGATTTCTTTGACTTCTTATCTATAGTAACCGTAGGATTCGGAACCCATACTCCACCATTTGCCAGAATGGTTGCCTTCTTATCCTGTGCCTGTATCATAATACAGGCGATAGCCATAATGCTAAGGATTACGATACGTTTCATAGTCATATCTTTTTTGTTTTGTTGTTAATACTATTTATATGCATGAGCTCATTGCGATATTCTTGATAACAAGCCGACGACTCCGTGACTCCGATAGGCGCATTGGTACCATAGAGCAGGATCCGACCGTTGATACGCTCTGCAATCCAGCGGTATTGCAGTTTGCGGCGCATATCCTTCAGTTCAAAAAGGAACTGCTGGTGCGAGAAGTTCAGACGATAGCCTGGTGTCTCGCTCTTATACCAACATGCCACTTGCAACAGACGTGCAAAGACGTCGATCTCCTTCTTGTCAGGAAAAACATACACGGTACTTACCATATTAGAGTCATTAGATGCAGAACATTTCAGCTCGCCTTGCCTAACGTTATAGAAGTCTGCCAACTTGGCAATAAATTCGTCAACACGAGCAGGATCCTGATATGGAATGGTGTCATTCTTATGCTCATTGGCAGCATAGTGAATGTTAGGATCGCTCAGCGGTTCTGTTTCATGAGGCGCAGCTATCTGTTCGTTGCCTACAATCTCTTGATTTATGGTCTGTGGAGAGGCTGTACGCTGTCTGTTAAGTGAAACCGGGATGTGGGGCTCAGTTGTTTCTTCCTGTTTCTTTTGAACCTCACTTCCCTTTTCCACCTTAGCCACCTCTCGGCTTGGCTTTACCGTAGCTTCTGCCAAGAGAGGCTTTCTTAGTTCGTCATCTTTATGCAACATTGTAAAGCCTATACCTACCATTATCAATACACATGCCGCTGCTGCAACCCACCTCCATTGGTGTCTTGACTTGGCTACAGGCTTTGCATCCAGTCGCTCTTCCATCTTGGCCATGAAGTCGGCTGGCAATTGCGGCACGTCTGAGTATTTGCGTCTCAGAGCCTCGCGTAGGTCCGTGTCCTTATATATCTTGTTCATCTGTTATTGCTTCAGTTGTTTGTATAGTTTCTTGCGCGTCCTGTACAGACGATTGGCAAGCGGTTTTGCTTCTATGCCCGTGATGTAGGCAATCTCTGTTAGCGGACGGTCTTCGAAGTAGTAGAGCGTCAGCAGCAACCGTTCTTCATCAGGCAGTTGGTCTATCAGCATCTGTAACCGTTCGATGTTCTCTTCACAACCAGAGGACAGTTCCTCTTCCAGTAGCTCGTCGCCGATGTCTGTCTGCCACGCCCTATCATCTTCTATCGAGACTATCACCGGATGGCGCCGTTTTAGGAAGTCGAGCGTCAGTCGGTAGGCGATGCGGCAGAGCCAGGTAGAGAGCGATGCCTTGCGCGAATCATAGCTGTCGATATGGGCAAAGGCTCGGAGAAAAGCATCTTGCATTAGCTCTTGAGCATCCATCACGTCAGTCACCTGTCGCACTATCATAGCAAAGACACGCTCCGCATAGCGACGGACCATCTCGGTCTGCCCCTCACGTTGTCCCCTGCTGACGGCATCTATGATTTCAGTCTCTGTCAGAGCACTCATTCGGTTCTTCTGTTTACTTGTTATACGATAGATTTAGGAAAATATCTCGCATCTTGAGCGATTTTTTTTCGATTTTTTCAATTTTTTCTTCTTTTCACGCCTATTTCCCTATAAAAAATCGTCAGAAAACCACCAAAATGCAATGTCGAGATTGCAAGTGAGATTTTTTTTAGAATTTTGCACAAACATGTACATGGTGGGTAAAAACGAGGGTAAAGACATTGAAAATGAGATTGTTAAGAGCATGTACATGATGGTCAAACATGTACATGACATGTACATGAGTTGTCATGCTTTAATTGTGAATCCGTCATGTACATATTATGTATATGTTAGGCAAACATGTACATGCACAGAATCATCTGATATACAGCGCGTTGAGCATCAAAACACCCCTTCATGTACATGTTTGTACAAAATTCAAAAAAAAATCGCACTTGTAATCCAAACATTGCAAAAACGCATTGTATTACAACTATTAGATACAGGCGAAACGGGTGCAGCCAATAGACCGCCGATTATGTTTCTTTTCTTCATGTTAAAATATAATATTATTGTTTAGGATAGCAAAGGTACGAAAAAACGATGAAAACCCAAACATTTTTCATGAAAAACAATCGATTTCACTCAAAAATAGTAATCCAGCCTATCACGCATTTTGAAAATTCTAACATTAATATTTTTCAGAACAAAGAAAAATAAAAATTAATGCGATATTAATGTGGAATTCATGAGAACTTGCTTTAGCTTGATGAGCTTCAGCGAATAATTAATGTTGGCTCACGAAGTGAAAACATATAATATCGCATTAATAACACATTAATTCCGCATTAATTTTTAATTGTACAGGTCGTTTTTTTCTAGTCCCTCTGCATTTTCTTTTGCCTCCACTCTTCCTTCGCTTATCCTTCGCTTCTAATTCGCTTCTAATCCGTTCCGAAAAATGGGACTTACAACGGATTTGCAACGGAATTACAACGGTATCACATAGGAAGTGGGAAATAAAACGCAAAGACACGAAGTCGCAAAGAAAAATTAACGTGAGTTATTTTTCTATTCCCCATAGATTTCTTTTAGTTTCGCTTTCAACTTATCAGCCTTGTCACTACCAGAACCACGATAGACTATTTTTCCTGATGAATCGATGAGGACTGTCGTTGGGAAAGCGGTGATATTGAAACTATTAACCACGCTATTTTCGTCACTACCCAATTGGCAAACATGCGTCCAGTCCATGTTATGCTCTTTGATAAGTTGTTTCAACTTCGGTAAATCGTTCAGACTTCTCTCGGAGGCTATGCTTACAAGATTCAACGATGGATAACGCTTATGAATTTCCACGAGTTCAGGAACAAGAGCGATACACGGATTGCACCACGTTCCCCAGAAATCGAGCAACGTGTAGCCTTTTCCAAGAGTAACCTTTTTGCCCTTAATATCCTTTACTGCAATTTCAGGAGCACGGAATCCTTCGAAAGGACATGACGGCATCGTCTCATATGTGAGTGGTGTGATGCTGATCTTGCATTGCTGTCGGCTGTAATATATGTTTTGATATCTGAAAATCAAGCTATCGAGGATAATCGGAAATTTCACTTCTCTCAGTAAATCATTATGAAACAACATCTTTGCAATATCGTCACTATTTGCAGGAATGGAGTCAGTAATTGCAAATTTCGTTTTCATATCCAATGAGCTGATGTAATAAGTCTTACCATGATATTCGAAAGAGCCAACAAACAAATCATGAATATACATCATTGGGACAAACTCATCAAATGCAAATTGGCTGGTTATCACAGATCCCTTTCCACGCTTAGCCTTTCCATTCAATTGAATATCAGGAGCTATCCAAATGTCACCGTATCGCTGAGGAACGAACGAGCGATTCTCGTAAATCTGATTGCGTGTGAAGTAATAATGATAGTCGTTTGAGAAATCCTTGTCTTTATCCATATCAAACACACAGTAGTACCAATCCTTCCGCTCATCATCACGAGCTAAGAGACAAACAACATCTTGCTGTCTATAAAGGCGGAAAGAGGTTGTATCAGTCGGCAGACCTTTAAATTCATCATTCGGGATCATGTACATAAACACCTTGGTACCAATATTGTTTTGCACTCTCAGTTCCATCCCAACGCTAAGAGTGTCAGTGGTTTGAGCCTTAACAATGGCTGTGGATGCGTTGAGCATACAGAGCATAATGAGTAGTGAAAATACAGTTTTAGTCATTTTACGATTAATTCTTTAATAATAATGTTTTTGGATTTTTTCGTCTTTATGTTTTTGGCTGCAAGGATTATTTTTTGAACACGAAAAGCACAAAATTAATGAAAATTCCGTAAATTTCGTGTTCAGAAAAATTCTTTGCGACTTCGCGTCTTTGCGTTCTAATAGAAAAAGCTTTACTTCAGCACAATCTCGCCTGAACCATAGCAGCGGCGATGCTGTTCGTCATAGATAACGCAGAACTGACCGGGAGCAACGCCGTGTATAGGCTTTGCAGACTTTATAAGATAGGTTCCATCACCTGCATCTGAGATTGTAGCATGATTGTAATCTGCCGTATGACGGATTTTGAAGGTAATATCAACAGTACCGCCTTCAGCAAGGAAAGGAGCGGTGAGGAGATGTAAATCGTGAATATAAAACTCTGAGCTATAGGCAGATTCTGGGTCGTAGCCGTGTGAGAGATAGATGATGTTGTTCTTGATATCCTTCTTGATAACGAACCAAGGACCACCACCAAAGCCGAGACCTTTTCGCTGACCTATGGTACAGAACCAATGTCCTTTGTGCTTGCCCACAAACTTACCAGTCTCAATATCAATGGCATCACCCTCCCATTCACCGAGATAGCGACGCAGATAGTCGTTATAGTTTATCTTGCCAAGGAAACAGATACCCTGAGAGTCCTTTCGCTTGGCATTTATCAGATGATTCTCCTCCGCAATACGGCGAACCTCATCCTTGTGCATGTGACCGATAGGGAAAACCGCTTTCTTCAACTGCCAATCGTAGATCTGGGCAAGGAAGTCTGTCTGGTCTTTCACAGGATCAGGAGAGGTAACGAGCCATTTCCTACCCTCCTCATCAATCTCGGTCTGGGCATAGTGACCAGTAGCGATATAGTCGTATTCATACCCACGCTTCTCATAGAAAGCCCCGAACTTTATCAGTCGGTTGCACATCACATCAGGATTAGGCGTAAAACCGTTCTTCACCTTATCCATTGTGTATTTCGTAACCTTATCCCAATACTCCTGATGGCAATCAACTATTTCGAGTTTGCAACCATACTTTTGGCACAGGGCTGTAGCCATTTCCAGATCCTCTTCGGAAGTACAGTCCCAATCCTCCTTCTCCTCTGGACCAATCTTGATATAAAAGCAATCAGGTTTCAGTCCTTCGGAGCATAGCACGTGAAGAACAACGGCAGAATCGACTCCACCGCTCAACAAAAGCGCTATACTATGCCCTTCAAGGGCTTTTCCTAACTCCTTATTATTCATTTTTAATTTTTCATTTAATATGCCGGCCTATACTTCCCTTCCTCCTTATCATTCAGCATGGAGATATAGGAGTTGTATCTTGAAAGCGCGATAAGATGATCCTCAACAGCCTTTAATACGGCACATCCAGGCTCATGGGTATGGGTGCAGTTTCCGAAACGGCAATCAGCCGAGAACTTGAAAATCTCCTTGAAATAAGAGCATATCTCTTCTGGTTCCATATCAAAAGTACCAAAGCCACGTATTCCTGGAGTATCAATAACCCATGAAGGCTTTTCGGCAGTTGATGACGGTAACGGAATCATCTCAGAGAATGTCGTGGTATGCTGACCTGTATCGTGAGCATCAGAAATCTCGGCAGTCCTGAGATTGATACCAGGAATGAGCTGATTTAGAAGCGTACTCTTCCCCACTCCACTATTTCCGCTGAACAACGTCACCTTGCCGTCGAGCATAGGACGCAGTTCATCCACTCCTTCGCCAGTCTCGGCAGAAAGGGCTACACATTCATAGCCTATGGTGCGATAGAGAGTCATCATCATTTCCAGATACCTCAGTTCGTCCTCAGAAAGAATATCCTTCTTATTGAAGACAAGGATAACAGGCACGCGATAAGCCTCAGCAGAAGCGAGGAATCGGTCTATGAACGTCGTAGAAGTTTCTGGATGAGAGATTGTTACCACGAGGCAAGCCTGGTCCACATTAGCAGCGATGATATGGCTCTGCTTGGATAGATTAGTGGATTTACGAATGATATAGTTACGACGATCATCAATAGCCGTAATCCAGTAAGCCACCTCAGTACCTTCTCCAGAGGTAGAACCTTCCGAAACAGACACAAGGTCACCCACAGCCACCGGATTGGTACTGCGGATGCCCTTGAGCCTAAAGTTTCCTTTTATCTTGCAGTCTATTGTCTCGCCCTCATCAGTAAGGACCGTGTACCAATAGCCTGTATTCTTTATTACGAGTCCGTGCATTTAGACGGTCATGATTTCCTTGGTCTTGTCATCAAGCATAGCATCGATCTTAGCGATGTACTTATCGTGCAGCTTCTGCAAGTCGTTCTCTGCATCCTTCTCTACATCCTCAGAAAGACCGTCCTTGATAGCCTTCTTCAACTTATCCTTGATCTCAGCACGAGCATTACGAACACCAACCTTAGCCTTCTCACCAATCTTGTTACACTGCTTAACGAGGTCGCGACGACGCTCCTCTGTTGGCTGTGGAATACCGAGACGGATGATCTCACCGTTATTCTCAGGTGTGATGCCTACGTCAGAATCCATGATACCCTTCTCTATTTCACGGATCTGCTTCTTATCAAAAGGCTTGATAGCAATGGTACGGGCATCAGGAGTAGTAACGCTTGCCACCTGATTGAGAGGTACCATCATACCGTATGATTCTACACGAACGCCACTTACGATAGCCACATTGGCTCTACCGGCGCGAATCTTAGCGAGGGACTCATCGAGATACATTGCTGCCATCTCCATCTGCTCCTCAGCTTCCATTAGGGTTTCTTTTTGTTTTCCGGATATTCCGGACAATCCGGAGATTCCGGGCATTCCGGTATTTCCGGCAATTCCGGAGAATTGCTCCCCGCCAGTTCCTTCTCCACAAGATTCGTCAGCTCAACGAACTGCTGAACGGTAAGCTGCTCTGGGCGCTTTGTCATCAACTCATGCTCGAAGAACTCTGGCCTTGCAGCATTGTCACCATTGAAAATCTGGCGAAGCGATACTCTGAGCATTTTCCTACGCTGATTGAAAGTAGTCTTCACTACCCTCTTGAACAGAGCCTCATCACATCCAAGATCCGTAACCTTGTTGCGAGTCATGCGGATAACGGCACTCTTCACCTTTGGAGGCGGATTGAACACATGCTCGTCAACCGTAAAGAGATACTCTGTATCATACCAAGCCTGAATCAATACCGACAAGATGCCGTAAGCCTTATTTCCAGGCTCAGAGGCAATACGAAGGGCTACCTCCCTCTGAATCATACCAGTACAACAAGGAATGAGTTCCTTGTTATCCAGCATTTTGAAGAATATCTGCGAAGAAATGTCGTAAGGATAGTTGCCCGTAAGAACGAACTGCCTACCACCAAATACTTCATTCAAATCCATACGCAGAAAGTCAGCACCGATGATGTTATCTCTCAAACGAGGGAAGTTCTCGTTGAGGTATGCCACCGATTCTGTATCTATTTCTACGCACTTGAACTCACGATCCTTTGGATAGAGAAACTGCGTCATAACACCCATACCAGGTCCTATCTCGAGAACAGGTATCTCGGGATAAGCATCTACGGTATCAGCTATGCGACGCGCTATGCCAAGGTCGGTCAGGAAGTGCTGGCCTAAATTTTTCTTTGGTCTTACTTGTTTCATTCAAGCGACAAAGGTACAATTAAAAAACGAAAATCCACAATGAAAAGGCTAAAAAAAGTTTTTTTTCACATTTTCGACACTTTATTTATGTGTATTTTTGGTATTTTCCCGAAATAACATTACCTTTGCGTGATATTATATGAACAAGAGACGTCTTATAACTACACTGAAAGTAACCACCCCATTCATTTTGGGTGGTGCTATTCTGTATTGGATGTTCCGAAACTTCGACTTCAAGAGCATGGAGCGCGTACTCTGCGAGGAAATGAACTGGTGGTGGATGCTCCTGTCCTTCCCTTTCGGAATCCTTGCACAAGCCTTCCGTGGATGGCGTTGGAAACAAGCCCTCGAACCTGTGGGCGAGAATCCACGCACAAGCACTACGATATACTCCATCTTCATATCCTATGCAGCCTCTCTCGCTGTTCCGCGCATTGGCGAGTTCACACGCTGCGGAGTATTGAAGCGCTGGGAAGGAACATCATTTCCCAAGGCTATAGGTACAGTGGTTACAGAACGAGCCGTTGACTCGCTACTGATACTGATACTAACGCTCATCACGTTTCTGAGTCAGGTGCCAGTATTCCTTACATTCTTCTCAAAAACAGGAACACGCTTTGACGAGATATTCGGAATGTTCACCACAACAGGCTATATCGTAACCGCAATATGTGGCGTGGCGTTTCTCATCTCGCTCTATTCCGTCAGAAAGAAACTATCGTTCTACGACAAGGTGAAAGCTACGCTTCACGGTGTAATAGAGGGCGTTATGTCGCTTCGTGGAGTAAAGAACATCCCATTGTTTCTCTTCTACTCCATAGCCATTTGGGCAAGCTATTTCCTGCACTATTACCTCACGTTCTTCTGTTTCTCAGGAACAGCGCACCTCGGTATCACGTGCGCTATGGTAACGTTTATCGTAGGTAGTATCGCTGTACTCGTACCGACTCCAAACGGTGCTGGTCCTTGGCATTTCGCAGTAAAGACCATGCTTATCCTCTATGGCGTAGCCGATAACGAGGCTCTCTACTTCGTACTGATAGTACATACCGTACAAACCCTTCTCGTCATTGCAATCGGAGTTTATGCCTGGGCTGCATTAGCGTTTAAGAAACGTCGCTTGCGCGATGATTTAGAAAGTAAATGAACAGAAAATTAAACCAGTAAATTAAATCCAATAAATTATAATTTTTAAAAGAATTTACTGACAATAATTTACTGAATTAATTTACTTATAATTTACTTTCCCAAATCTCCGTAAGGAGAAACGTCTCTTACGCGACTGAAAGAAAGTAAATGAGCAGAAAATTAAACCAGTAAATTAAATTCAATAAAATTATAAATTTCAAAAATAAATTTACTGACAATAATTTACTGAATCAATTTACTCATAATTTACTTTCCCCAAGCTCCGCAAGGAGCATTTCAAAAGACTATTATTTTACAATTTAAATTTTAGATAAAACCATGAGCGAAATTAAAAACCTTCAGCCAGAATGTATCTGGCGCAATTTCTATGCACTCACACAAGTGCCACGTCCATCAGGACATCTTGAGAAAGTTCAGCAGTTCCTTCTCGACTTCGCCAAGCAAGTTGGCGTAGAGGCTTTCAAGGATTCTGCCAACAATATCGTAATGCGTAAGCCTGCCTCTCCTGGCATGGAGAACCGCAAGACAGTGATGCTTCAGGCCCACATGGACATGGTGCCACAGAAGACTCCCGATTCTACCCATAACTTCGAGACTGACCCTATCCAGACATGGATTGACGGTGATTGGGTGAAGACAAAGGGCACTACCCTCGGTGCTGACGACGGTCTGGGCATTTCTGCCATCATGGCTGTCATGGAGGATAAGACCCTGAAGCATGGTCCGATAGAGGCTCTGTGCACCGCCGACGAAGAGACTGGCATGTATGGTGCTAACGACCTGCCTACTGGTCAGATGACTGCCGACATCCTCCTTAACCTCGACACAGAGGATGAGGGCGAGATGATCGTAGGCTCTGCTGGTGGTATTAACATCACAGGAACAATAGAATATAAGGCTGCTGATACCGAGACTGGCGACAAGGCAGTAAAGGTTACTCTCAAAGGCTTGAAGGGCGGTCACTCTGGTCTCGAAATCAACGAGGGACGTGCCAATGCCAACAAGCAGATGGTTCGTTTCGTGCGTGAGGCTATCAGCCAGTGCGATGCCCGATTGGCTGAATGGCATGGCGGAAATATGCGTAACGCAATCCCTAACTCTTGCGTCGTCATCCTCACAGTTCCTGCAGAGAACGTAGAGGCATTGAAGGAACTCGTAGAAGACTGGAAAGTATATATCTCAGAGGACTACTACGGCATTGAGGAAGGTATCGAGTTCTTCGCAGAGGACATCGCCACTCCAAAGACCGAGGTTCCTGCCGAGATTCAGGACAACCTCGTAGATGCTATCTACGCTTGTCACGATGGCGTTATCCGCATGATTCCAAGCATCCCTTCAAAGGTAGAGACATCAAGCAACCTTGCCATCGTTGATATTACTGATACTAAGGCAGAGATAAAGGTTCTTGCACGTTCTTCTTCAGAGAGCATGAAGGATTATATCGTAACTACCGTTTCAAGTGCATTCTCTATGGTAGGAATGAAGGTTGAGACCGACGGTGACTATACTGGCTGGAATCCAAATCCTAACAGTCCGATGGTAGCCTTGATGAGCAAGATCTACAAGGATCTCTTCAATGCAGAGCCTACCGTACAGGTATGCCACGCAGGTCTTGAGTGCTCTATCATTCTCGGCAAATATCCACAGCTTGACATCGTGAGCTTCGGACCAACCATCCGCTCTCCTCACACACCAGGCGAGCGTGCTCACATCCCTTCAGTGCCTAAGTTCTGGCAGTTCCTCACTAAGACACTTGAGGAGATACCTGTTAAAGGGTAAAGTGGAAAGTAGAATGTAGATAGTTGAAATTGAAATATTGAAATTAAAATATTGAAATTGAAATTACGAATTACTTTTGTTACATTCACCGTAACTTGGTAATTCGTAATTTTTGCTATCAGTCCTTATTCCTTTTTCTTCATCCAAAATGCCTTAAGATTCACTCCCACGCATACGTTCAATGCAGGAGTCCACCCTATTCCATTCCCATATCGGGTGAAACTAAGGTAAGGCTTAACCCTTATGCTTTTCTCATCGGTTTCAACACCCAATATACGATTTCTAAAATCGATTTCACGCCCAAACTTGAAGTCGAACATCATACCTGCTCCGAAAGAGAAACTGCTATAAACCAGTTTCCGATTATTCTCATACTTCTCTCCTCCATTAGCATTACGCGAACCAAGCCCAATAAAAGGCGTAAATGATAGTTTCTTGCTATCATATACATTATAGCCCATATAACCCGTAACACCACCATTTATCAGCAAGGCATCCTTCCCGATAACTCCTTCAGGGTCATCAACATGCTTCTTCCACTTGCCAAATGACACGTCAGCATCAAATCCCAAGAAAAATCTGTTTACATTTAAGCCCAATCCCAGACTAAAGCCATAGCACATAGTCATATAATCTGAAAAAGGAACATTCGTCAAAAGAGAGGCATCACCCATTAAAGCAAACGACATAGGAACAAACTCCTCCGCCATATCCTTCGGATTCAACTCTGTCTTGGTTAATTCATTAGCCAAATCATTTGCAATACTATCAACTGCATGACTATCATTTCCATTATCAGTAACAATATTCATCCAATCAATTTCCGTGTCGAATCGTATCTGCAAATCCTCATACAACTCATAGATTTCCTTATTTCTCAGTGGATATTCAATAGCTAATTTCCTCAGCATAACCTCATAAAGGTCAAACTGATTCTGACAATGTTTCAGTCGTGTCTCTGTCATACTCTCGGCATCCATCCACGACCTGAACTGGAACATGAAATTATCCCAAGTATAATAATTATACTTGATATTATCCACTTTTTTCTTCTGTGACTTCATCCTGCCATATACACTAATGCGAGATGCAGTCTTGGCATTAACTGGTTTTATAGCCTTGAAATCATCAAAACGGAGCTTTCTGTCACTCCATTTCACACTACTATAATTTATATCCGAGGACGAATACTGAGCCTGTGAAGGCACGAAGCACATAGCCAACAGTATTTGTAATAATGCTCTTTTCATATATAAACAATTTGCAATCCTGATGCAAAGTTAATCATTTTATCTGATTTTGAGCCAGCTCTGGCTCAAAAAAAAACTGAAAAAGACAAAAGCCCCTCCCACTATATGGGAAAGGGCTTTCATTTTTGATAGAATTTGAGAGAATTAAAGTGAGTCGTTTCCACCGCCACCATTACCACCTTCATTGTCACCACGACATCACGCCTCACATCGGTTTCTACTTAGAACCAAGTCTGCAATACTTCTTCAACGACGGCAGCAGCATCAAGAGCTATCGCACGGAGCATCGCTTTAGTGTAACCCTACCTCTTGGCATCCGTTTGAAATATTGAAATTCCATTAGTTGCAAGAAATAAACCCACGATCCTGATGTAAGAATCGTGGGCTATTTTATTCTCAGGAATTAAGATCATCCACTACAACCAGTCTCTGACTCGAAGCACGATAGCCGCCCTTTGTATCAAGACCTCCGTTCAAGGCATCCTTGTCAATACCCTCAACCTTACGCAAGTGAACAAAGGCATAGGCTCCTCTATTAAGAACCTCCGTACACGCAAACTGAGATGCAGGAGAATCTATCACAGTATCCTTGAACCGAGCCTTCAAGAGCAAGGGAGAATCGAAGGAATCAGAAGCCTCACGTGGCTCAAGTGCGATGAATCTCAGCACATCTCCTTTATGCCATTGCCTACAGTCAAGTTTCAGGGAAAGGAAAGTCTCATTACCTTCTTTCTCGACAGAATACACAAGTGGAGTCAAATCACCTTCCGACACCATATAGTTCTCTATCGCAGACTTGCCTTCTGAATACAGCTCAGCCGTGATGCGCCCCTTGCTTGATGCAAGATTACATTTCAGAAAGCGGTTATAGATAGAACTCTTCCTATTGCCAATAGTAAAGCAACCGTGGATACACTCACCAAGAACACGATGAACCATCGCAAGATTCTTAAACTTCTCCCTTGATTCCACAAGAACAGGATGATAAGATGTGGTAAAGTGCGATGGCATTCGTCTCACCATCTGTCTTCCATCAGGGAGTGGCTGATAAATCAAGCCACCCCTATGTCCACTACGCAACTTTTGAGTCAGTATTGCCATATTCACCTCCTTCCCTTTTCTTGCGCCAAACCTTCTTCTTGCCATCTGTCCAGACACGTTCTGTCCATCCTTTTTCTACCCACATCTTTGTAGTCTTCCAAGGATTGTGAAGTTCTGACAAACCATTGTTCCTGCGAGCCTTCTGGATATCCTCAACCGTAAACTCGGAAGGAATGGCATCATAGAGACTGAAATTCGAAACCCTATTGATTGCGATAACCTTATCTGTATGAGTCTCCTGACGCTTACGATAGTTTCTGTTGAAGACGTCGCCAAAGTGAAGCAACAGACTCTGAAGCGTATATTCAGCCACCCATACGGCAAAGTCAACCACAGCCTTCGTCTCTTTCATTCCACTCGTCACATAAGCCACCATACCCGCTCTGAAGCCGATAGCCGCTGCTCTTCTTGAGAAGATATCCTCAGCAGGATTCTCCTGAGTGAGAACATAGTGATCCTGATGCTTCTGCTGAAGGTCTCTGAGAGCCTTGCGGACACGAGGAATCTGAATGATCTGACGCTCCATCACAGCCTCTTTTACCAGATTACCCTCATCGTCATATTCAGCCTCTTCCTTCACCACTCCCATCTTCTCGAGGAGGTCGATGCAATGATTGATGTTCTTCATCTCGAAAGCACTCAGTTTCTTCACCTTAGCCCTACGCTGACCAAGAGTGTCGGGCATATCACAAAATATCACACGACTCACCAATCCATTAAGCACGTTCTTCTCGTTGAAGAAAGACTCCATCGTCTCTGGCTGTGCCTGAATGAGCATATTGAGAAATACCTCAACGTCTGTGCAATGGCTCTCCGAACTCATATACAACTGACCAAAGCGATCATTATCGTGAGCCTTGCGAAAAACCGTACTCAAGTCATTCCAAGAGCCACTTCCGTTTGAGGTCTTCAGCGTGTCAATCTCTGGTGTATGCAGAAAGAGATGGCGACCCTTGGCATTCTCCATGTGAACCGAGAGCGAAGTCATACTCAGCTTCTCAGGCATCAGTCTGATAGGAATAGGAGGCATGTTCTCCTTGCTCTTATTGCGATTGTACTTATTGATGAGGTCATACACAGGCTCCTCAAGCTTACGCTGTCTCTCTGTGAGAAGGTTATAGGTCTGAGTGATGGTCTTCTTACCACTCGCGAATGCACCAGTCACCACCACCATAAAGCTTGGCGTATGCCACTCTTCCTGCTCGTCAGGGTCGCTGAAGTTCGCCTTCATCATTGTGCCGAAGAAACCACCAATGGCACAGCAGGCAGCCATCTGGGCAGGCCTATATTCAACTGGCATTACGTGCGCTATCTCCTTGAACAATGGAGGCAGAACCGATGGCAACTGAGGCAATTTCCAAGTATTATCACCATTCTCTATCGCTCTTGCACGCTTGAGTTCCGTAATGGCTGTCTCAAACTCCTTTCTGGCGCTCACAGAGATTGGTCTCGACATCGCACTACCGATAGTCTTGCGCCACTCCATAGGCTGCTGGCCAAACTGAGGCATCACCTTCATTACCAGTTCGTTATTATCATCACAACCCACACGCACAATCTTCACTACCTGATATAGAGTATTGTTACGATTCTCCTTCGGTTCAGTCTCACCACAAACCTTCTTCGTGATATGCTCAATGATTTCCTTCATAGAGAATCCATCCACGAAATGCTTGTCGGCCTCATTCTCAGGTACAGGTTCATTGGAATACTCCTCTGAGCCGTTCCTGATAGTCTTCTCCATATATTGCTGCTCTGTTCCGAAATCATCATCAAGTTCGTGTTCGCCAAAGAGAATGGCATCATCACGATAGAGGATATAGCTTGCAGGAACGGCAAACGCGAGACGGGAGGCATCGTGGGTGACACTATCAAAATAGGCATCAGTACCAAGTCGGTCAGAAAGTATTTCCTGTGCCTCCTCAAGTGTCATAGCGCCTTTAGGCACCTCGAATACGAGTTTCAACCCATGAGTGCTTGGAGTGATGAAAGCCAGAGCCAGACGATTTGCCTTGGCATTCTCTTCAAGTCCTTCAAAGAATGATTTAGGATCATCTATGTGATCAAGGTCGAGTGATACGAGTCCACTTGCCTCTGCCGACTGATTGCTTCTCTTGCCATCTGTGAAGTGGGCGTGGAAACAAAAGCCTGGTAACTGAGCCTTGAGCTTCTGTATTTGATCCTTTGCGTCAGACAACTCTACCAGCTGACGTATCTGGTTGCAGATTCCCAGCACCTGCTGGCTGTTGATGACCTTACCGAACGATTCTTTCGTGCAGGTCTGACTCTCTGGTCGTACTGACCAGCAGAAGTCGAAAAGTTTTCTTCTAAGCATTTAGCAGTAATAATAAATAATGTTTTGTATTGGTTGGATTCAGTAATAAGGGAAGACTTTAGCCTTTCTCTCTACCCTCTACACCTTATCCCTTACCCTCTACACTTTACTCTTTACACTTTACTCTTTACACTCAGGATACCCCTGCGTTCTCATATACCATTCGGTCAAGAACGTGGTCATATTGCCCAAGGCATCCATTGGCAGATAGCAGATAGAGGCAAAGTCGGTAGCAGAACTAACTTGCGGTTGCTCGCTGAAATCCACTTCATACACAAAGAGATAGCTGTCGTCGTTGGCATACATCACCCAACCTTCGTCATCTATGAAGAAAGGCAGATACGCATCTTGCCGCCTTTTTTCCTTGCCAATCGGGCTTAGGCTCTCCACTTTATTCTCCATCTGACGAAAACCCCATTCTGCCAAGTCTGACATCTCCTTGAATAGCATATCAGAAAGAGTCTTCCAGTCGATGAATTTCGAGGCTCTGTATTTCACCAGCAATTTCTCGCCTGCCAGCTCCATCGTAGTGCCACCTTCCGAAGCATAGTAGAGAAGTCCTTCGGTTGTATCCATATAGACTTGCCTCTTTTCTTCAGTTGTATTCATTTTTTTTATTACGCGACTACCCGACCTTCGCACCTTACGAGGTCTTCGTTCTCGTTTCTGATGCAAAGGTACTACATTATTCAATTATTCCCAAAGAATCTCCCTAAATGTGTGTGTTTTCGGTATTGCAAGGGCGAGAACCTTAAATTATAGGGCGAGAAATATCACTTTCCCCTCATCTCAGGCACACCAGTATAAGCACTCTTTCTGTTGGTAACAGGTCCAAGCTCACGAGTCATATTGAATTTGGCACTCAGAATAATCTTCCTTATTTCCGTTGTAATCTGATGCTTATGCTTGCCGAAAGCATCATCCCATATCTCACCGATGCGATGATATCGGCCACGCTTCGTAGCAGCCGTGTTGTATTCAATGCCACAATACCCGAGAATGAACGAATCCCAGTCAGGACCATAGAACTCCACATTCTCGCCCGAACCGAAGAGATGCACTCTGATAGCCTCATATACCCCAGCCCAATGCGCCTTGAGATGCTTGTCGAGCGTCACCTTGCCATCCATGAATGATGCCTTATAATTAAGAACGCGTACCTTATAGAATGCACGATCCCTCTCCTCACCAAGAAACGTAGGCAACTTCGCCCTGTGAGGCGCTCCAATGCCCTCAGAAAGGCTTCTCAGTCGCTTACACACCTCAACCAGCTTGTCCCTTGCCACGAGCATATCCTTCGTTTCCTGCCATTCCACAGCCTTGGCTGGCACGCGCAGATTCTCCAGCGCACGGATATAGTCATCCCATTGTGACACGTTTGGCAGGTCGGGATGTCGCTTGAGTCTCCAGTCACGCAGATAATCCACCACATCACCTTCCATACCTTCAAGTATGCCACAACACCTCTTTAGCATCATTCCTACCCAACCTATATCCTCAGGGTAGGTAAGGTAGGTATCATCCAAGCCAGTATTCCACGGAGCGAGCACGGTATTCGTCCTACCCAATATACTGAGTATAAACTCGTTACACACCTTGCACGAAACATAATCAGCCATATATTCATTGTTTTACCTATACATACCTACCTAGCCTTGGCTAGGTATGTAAAGTATAGAGAAGTAGAATAAAAATTATATCATTATTATATATATGTTTACCTAACAATTACTGTGCCATTTTTCATATCGAGATTACATATACACTTACCTACCTTGGCTAGGTAGGTATGTGAAGAATAGACAGTGTATCTATTTGTATATCTGTAAGTTATGCACGCACAACCAAACCTACCTACCTAGCCTTGGCTAGGTATAGGTAGGGCCTTCGTCGTACCTCCGATATGCCTCAACACTGCCTCCGTTTCAAAAGCACCAATCGCACAAATCCCTTGTGTTTATAGCGAATTATTAGGGGGTTCATAGCGGAGTTAGTGCGAAGGTGGAGTGGTAATAAATACAAAAAGTCCATAACGTGAAAAAAAACACAAAATGTTTGCTATAGTCTCAGATTTTATTTGTAATTTTGTATGTCGTTCAATGATTTGCTGATTTTAGGTTGCAGCACAAAAATTAAGTGAATTTATTGACATGACAATACTCTGGGATTGCTCGGCTTGCCGCTTTCAACAATATGCAAAAGGAAGGATTGAATGAATATTTAAACTATATGTTTAATTGTTTATATAGATACAAATTATGCTATTACACAATATAATTTTTTACCGGACAGCAATATTCCGAAAAAAGACTTATAACTAAGACAAAGACGGTCTTCTTCCCACAAAAAATCCCGAACATTCGTTATGAACATTCGGGATTATATTATTAACATTAAGATCTTCTTAGCATGAAGCTACGCAAGCAGCCTGAATAGCCTCGTAGATGCAGCTTACAACTCCGAAGAGGAGGATGCCTGCTGTGCAGATGGCGAGGGTGAGCTTTGTGTTACCATCGCTCTGGAAGGTTGGAAGTGGCTCGTCAGTCTTGTTGATGAACATAGCCTTTACGATCAGCAGATAGTAGTAAAGTGATACTACGGTGTTGATCAAAGCCACGAACATGATGAAGTAAGGCAACCAATTGCCATCCTGTCCGTTTACAGAAGCCATGAACACGAAGAACTTTGAGAACATTCCTGCGAATGGAGGAATACCACCAAGTGAGAACAGAGCAAGAGTCATCAGGAATGCAAGCTTTGGATTGTTTCCGTAGAAACCATCATAAGCACGCATATCTGTACGACCACCATTGTTCTGCTCTACAACAGAGATGATAGCGAACACGCTCATGTTTGCCACGATATACACGAGAACGTAGTACATCAATGAAGCAAGACTTGCCTCTGCATTTGCACCAATGACAGCAAGCATGATATATCCAGCCTGTGAGATAGAAGAGAATGCCATGAATCGCTTCAACTCTGTCTGACGGATAGCCATGAGGTTAGCGATGGTGATTGAGAGGACAATGAGAATGTCCATGAGAATCTCCCAATGCTCATCGAGTGCAAAGAACACGTGATGAAGGAGAACTGCGAGTGTGAATGCAGCAGCACCCTTTGAAATCACGCTGAGATAGCCTGTAACAGTTGTTGGAGCACCCTGATAGGTATCGGCTGTCCAGAAGTGGAATGGCACGAGAGAGAGCTTGAAACCAAGTCCTGACACGAAGAATACCATACCGCAGATAGTCATTGCATTTACTTCAAGAACCTCTGCAAAGTCAGCAAAGTAGAGGGTACCTGTTGAGCCATAGAGGAATGAGAGGCCATAGAGCATCACACCGCTTGAGAATGTAGCGGTGAGGATGAACTTGGCTGCTGCCTCTGCAGAATCCTTCTTGTACTTGTCGAGGGCTACCATACATGCCAATGGCACTGAGGCAGTCTCAAGACCGAGGAAGAACATGAGGAATGAGCCAGCAGACATCATAACGTACATACCGAGGAGAGTAGAGATGGTGAGCATATAGAACTCACCCTCAACGAGCTTTGCATCCTCGCCAGAGAGCCACTTACGTGACTGGAGCACTACGATAAAGGTTCCTGCACAGAGGATAGCCTTCATCATGGTGTTGGCTGGAGTTGCAACGTAAGCACCACCAAACAGCTCGGCTGTGTTATCGCCAACAAAGAGAGTAGCAACAGCAGAAGCAAGGAGCATGATGCTAACCAATGGGTTGAACCATGACTTGTCTTCCTTACCGTGAGCTATGAAGTCGGCGATAAATGTGATTACCAGAACAGCTACGAGAATAGCCTCTGGAACCATATTCAGAAATTGAAAATAATTTATATTCATCTTTGTAATTTACAATTTAACTATTTACAATTTACTATTTATTTCTCAGATTTACTATTTCATTGTATTTACAAGAAGGAAAAAATAGTACATTTAATCCCAATAGTAAATAAATCGTAAATAGTAAATATGTAAATAGTAAATGGTTTTACATATTAATAACTCCAAGTACATTACCCACAGCACCGTTGATCACGTTGCTTGCCCAGATTGGGAAGCTACCAAGACCTGCTACGCAAGCAATGAGGCATACAACGGCTACCTTCTCGTCCCATGTAGCATCTGTAAGTTCCTCGTAGTGTGGATCGGCAACCTTCTCAAAGAGGATGAAGCCAACGGTACGGAGGATATACACAGCAGTTACTACGATAGAGGTACAAGCGATGATGGTGCAGCAACGGTGGAATGTGTCTGCATTCTCGAATGAACCTACGAAGATTGTCATCTCAGCAATGAAGCCAGAGAAACCTGGGAGACCGAGGTTAGCAAGACCTGCGATTACATATCCTACAGAGAGGAATGGCATAATCTTCATCAGACCACCGAGCTTACGGATGTCACGGGTGTGAGTACGACCGTAAATCATACCGATGAGGGCGAAGAAGAGGGCTGTCATCAAACCGTGAGAGAGCATCTGAAGGATAGCACCTGTGCATGATGTCTGTGTCATCATCAAGAGTGCGAAGAGCACGAGACCGCAGTGAGAAACTGAAGAGTAAGCATTGATGAACTTCAGGTCGGTCTGAACACAAGCAGAGAATGCACCATAGACCACAGAGATAGTGGTGAGGATGAGGAACACTGGAACCCATGTCTCCTGAGCACCTGGGAGCAGGTACATAGCGATACGGAAGCAACCGTAGCCACCGAGTTTCATCAATACACCAGCGTGGAGCATTGATACTGAAGTTGGAGCACAACCGTGACCGATAGGAGACCATGTGTGGAATGGGAACAGAGCACCGAGCACACCGAATCCGATGAAGACGAATGGGAACAATACGTTCTGTACGTCAACAGGGATGTTATTGTTGTGTGCAATCTCAAGGATGTTCATGGTAGAGGCACCATTGTAGAAATAGATACCTACAAGACCGAGGATGATGAGTGCAGAACCTCCCATAAGCATCAGGGTGAGCTTCATTGCAGCATACTCCTTCTTGCCAGATCCCCAGTAACCAATGAGGAGGTACATAGGGATGAGGGCTACCTCATAGAACATGAACATAGCGAAGAGGTCGATGCAGATGAAGAATCCGAACACACCAGTTGAAAGGAGGACGAACCACATGAAGAACTCCTTTGTGAGTGGCTGGAGCTTCCATGAAGCGAAAGTACCTGTGAACACGATGATGCTTGAGAGAAGCAACATCACAACAGAGATACCGTCAACACCTATTGCATAACTGATATTCAATGACTTGAACCAAGGCATTGATGATACGAAGAGCATCTCGTCTGTGTTGCCAGCCGCACGCAAGTTGATGAACTGCAATGTGAGCATCACGGAGAGCGCAACGAGGACAGAAGATCCCGCAACCATCACGCCACGTACCTGCTTGATGTCACGAGCAGCCCAAAGGCCGAGCAGCATCAATGCTGGTACTATAACAAATAATGTTAATCCAAAATTAGAAAATATATCCATAATTGTAATTTACAATTTGACTATTTACAATTTACTATTTATTTCTTCAACATTTACTATTTTCATTATTTTCTTTACCAGAAGGAAAAAATAGTACATTTAATCCAATTAGTAAATAAATAGTAAATAGTAAATCCGTAAATAGTAAATAGATTAGATTGCGAGAAGAATTAATGTTAATGCTACTGCACCAGAGATGAACCATACGGCATAGTGACGTACATCACCTGACTGCCAAGAGCGGATGCTCTCACCTCCTTCGTTAGCACCCCATGCAGAGAAGTCGATAAGACCGTTGATGATTGTCTCATCAATCCATGCAACTGGCTTTGAGATGCAACGGAACATAATCTTGTGAGTTACGTACTGATATACATCATCCATATAGAAACGGTTCTTAGCCCACTTGTGGAGTCTTGGGAACGTAGCATACAGACGGTCGGCAACAGGCTGGCTCTCACCCTTATAGATGTATGTAGCAAGAGCGATAGAACAGCAAGCTACAACGGTAGAGATAAGCGCAGTTGCAGTATCGAAGTGTACGATGTACGGTGTAGTATCAGGAGTAACGAGATTACCGAAGCTTGCCCACTCAAGTCCTGGAACTCCAAAACCGCTGAGGGTTGTGAAGATACCTACGCCAACAGTGATGACTGTGAGGAAGATAAGTGGGAAGGTCATGGCATTGAATCCGTGCTCGCTAACGTGATGTGACTCGTAGTGCTCAATGTTCTTCTTGCTTCCGTAGAAGATGCACCAGTAGAGACGGAACATATAGAATGCTGTCATAGCGGCAACACCTGTCATGAACCATCCGAGGATTGGTGAGTAGTGCATACAAGCAGAGATAATCTCATCCTTTGAGCTAAATCCAGAGAAGAATGGAATACCAGAGATAGCGAGACAAGAGATGAAGAATGTAGCACTTGTGATAGGCATGTACTTATGCAAGCTACCCATTGCGCTCATTTCGTTAGTATGAACTCCATGGATAATTACACCAGCGCAGAGGAACAAGCAAGCCTTGAACATAGCGTGGGTGAAGAGGTGGAACATACCAGCGAGATAACCGAGACCACCGTGCTCGTGGTGATTGAGCTCAAGGGCTGTGCTTGCACCAAGGGCAACCATCATGAATGCAATCTGAGAGATTGTAGAGAATGCAAGACCACGCTTGATATCGCTCTGAGCACAAGCTACGGCTGCTGCATAGAATGCGGTGAATGCACCTACAACCACAACGATAGACATTGCATTAGGAGCATAGTTAATCCAGAGAGGGAACATACGAGCAATCTGGAACACACCAGCTACTACCATGGTAGCGGCATGGATGAGCGCAGATACAGGTGTTGGACCTTCCATAGCATCTGGAAGCCAGATGTGGAGTGGGAACATAGCAGACTTACCTGCACCACCGATGAACATAAGTACGAGGGCTGTTGGGAGCACCATACCACCGAATGCAAGTGACTTTGAAGCAAGGTCAGCCTGACATGGAGCGAATGCCTGCATACCCTCGGCAATCTGTACGTTTGGCATGAAAGAGAAGTTGAATGTCTCTGTGTAGAATCCGAAGATAAGGATACCTACGAGGAAGAACATATCTGCGAAACGTGTAACGATGAACGCCTTCTTTGATGCGTGAACGGCAGCGTGCAATGGATAGTAGAAGCCAATGAGGAGGTATGAGCTAACACCTACAAGCTCCCAGAACATATACATCTGGAAAATGTTGGTAGCAAGCACAAGTCCGAGCATTGACATTGTGAAGAGAGAAAGGAAAGCGTAGTAACGCTGGAAGCCCTTCTCGCCATCCATATAGCCGAAAGAGTAGATGTGCACCATGAGTGATACTGTTGAGATGACAACGAGCATCATTACTGAGATTGGGTCGAGAAGGACACCAAGGTCGAAGTGCAGATTGCCGAGTGGCAACCAAGTATAGTTATAAGGCACAATAGTAGCGAAAGTGCCATCAGCTTCACGAGCACCACCGAAGTAAGTGATTGCTGTCCAGTAACTCAGAAGAGTTACGAGCAACAGCGATGTAGTGCCGATAGTTCCTGCTACCTTTGGAGCCCATGCGTACTTCTTATTCAAGAACTCTGGTACACCGATAGTGATGAACGATGCCAGAGGAAGCAGAAGTATTAGGATCGATAATGTGTATATCATAAGGCGAATTACAGTTTAAGATTATCAATAGCCTCTACGCTATCAGACTTGAACAGACGATATACGTTGAGGATGATAGCGATTGCTACGGCACTCTCAGCTGCACTTACACCGATAGAGAAGAGTGTGAAGAAGAATCCTTCACTTCCTTCTGGGAAGAGCAGACGATTGAATGCAGCGAAGTTGATATCAACAGCATTGAGGATAAGCTCAACAGAGACGAGCATTGCTATCAGGTTACGGCGTGTAACGAATCCGAATACGCCGATGAAGAACAATATCGCGCTAAGCACGAAGAAACATTCTACTGGTACCATAATTACTTATCCTCCTTCTGATTACGTGAAACAACAA
>CACYXI010000038.1 GCA_902778265.1 uncultured Bacteroidales bacterium
CTACTTGAACAACAGCGACAATGTGTTCATCGTAGAGGACACCAAGGGATGGTATCGCGTCGTAGGCAGCGAGAAGTGGGTCACCAAGACAACTGTCACACAGGACAATGGTCAGGGCCCCACTGGTACTGTCGCCACCACTATCAATGTGGAGGCTACGGACGAAACACCTGCTCCCTTCTATGTAGGCACTCTCGATACGGAGGATGGTATCATCAACTGTATCCCGTATGACGATTAGTTGCTTTCCATAATAGCTTTCTGTCGGTTCGTGCGTTTTCTTCGTGTTTGCGCCCGGGGATGTGCTCTCGCATCTTCGGGCGTTTTTGATTACTTAATGTTCAATGGTCAATGTTCAATGGTCAATGATAGAAGAACTAACTTCCGAAATACCTACTCCAGAGGATATATACTCGCTGACTGCGGATATTCCTTTGCCTGTTATGCCGGATATAACAAATCCTGAGGACTGTGCTGAAGGCAAGGACATCTTTTCGCCTAAAGAACGAAAATCTTGGGACAAGTCCCTTGAAGCACGATGTGATTTTCAATACCACCTGCGTCTAACACGTCGGGCTTCTACGAACTTCATCACGATTTGGCAGAAGTCGGTGTTCGGGAAAACACTCACGGAAATCAAATCGGATGATGCGATGGTGCCCTACTTCGTGGAGAATATTCTACCTGTTATACAGGAGATGATTGGCTACAATCTCTCTGCCGGAGAGTGGGCGATTGTCACCACGCCTATGCGCCGACACAAGGAGCGAAACTTTGCTTCAATGATTGCGGAGCAATTAGCTGGGTTTCTGCACATTCCGTTTTACTTTGATTGTGCTCGATGTCGCTCAAAGCAGCGTGTCGGTGCAGTGTTTGACCCTAATAATGTTCCTGTCGAAAAGAACGTGATTGTGTTCGATGATTTTGTCACGACTGGCTCCACTATCCTTGCCATGAAGAACATGCTGCACTCCCTTGGGAAAAATCCTGTTTTCTTCTGCGGAATCAACAATAAATTATAGATTTTTTTCACGACCTCAAACGCATTTTGTCCACCTGTGTTCTCCTCCCTTAATTATGTATTATGAATTGTGAATTATGAATTCAAACAGGGTCTATTTCAACAAGCCGCAAAGGCTCACTCAACTTATCGGAGCCAATATCTCTGTGATTGTCGCTGGCCGCCGTACTGGTAAGACGGACTCTATTGCCGCTCCCTTTGTTCTGCGGAACATGCAACGTATGCCTGGCAGTACTGGGGGCATCGTGGTACCGACATTCAAGCATGGTCTGACTAACACGCTGCCCGGGCTGTTTGCGGCTTGGAAGCGATGGGGATTTATCAGAGGCGTTCACTATGTCATCGGACAAAAGCCGCCTAAGACTTTTGCTAAGCCTATTATCGAGCCTGCGGAGTATGAGCATGTCATATCCTTCTACAACGGCTCGTGTGCTGTGATTATCTCACAGGACAGGCCTGGCTCTTCTAACTCTCTTACCCTCTCGTGGCTGCTGATTGACGAAGCGAAGTTCATTGATTACAATCGCCTGAAGGAGGAAACGCTTCCGGCAAATGGTGGTATCAAGTCACACTTCGGGAAGCATTCGTGCAATCACTCTATCCTTATCCTCTCAGATATGCCACAGACTCAGAAGGGTTCGTGGTTTCTCCACTACAAGGATAAGATGGACGTGGAGGTGATTCGTGGCATCGAGGGGCTTATCTATGACATCTGGAAGCTGAAGGAGCGCATGAAAGCTTTAAAAAAGTCTGGAAAGGATGTTCCAAAGGCTCTTGTCTATCAGTTGCGGCATAAGGACAAGCAATTGAATCAGCTGCGTTCTGTGGCTACGTATTACAAAGAATACTCTTCCATCGAGAATCTGCAGCTGCTCGGTGAGAACTACATCCGACAGATGAAGCGTGACCTTACGCCGCTGACCTTTCAGACTTCCATCCTATGCCAGAGGATAGGAATCGCTAAGGATGGGTTCTACTCTTCTATGCGTGAGAAGCACAAGTATGATGCTTCTAACTTTGAGTACCTGGATCAGGTGGCACAATCGTTCTATGCCGAGAACGAGGGGCAAAACTTTGGCGGGGAGCTGGATTGCCGCGCTGACCGCGACTGCAATCCACTGGCCCCTATCTGCATCGGCATGGACTATAACGCGAACATCAACTGGATTGTCGCAGGTCAACCGTCTGGCAGACGATTGAACGTGCTTAAATCCTTCTATGTGAAGTTCGAGCGTAAGCTGCCGGCTCTCATTGATGATTTCTGCTCGTATTACCAGTTTCACCAGAATAAGACAGTCGTGTTCTACTATGACACGACTGCCCTCGGCTCAAACTATGCGGTGAACGAGCAGGATTTCCGCTGGGTCATCATCCATGAGTTTGAACGCCATGGATGGACTGTCAATGATGTCTATCTCGGGAATCCGATGCGCCATGATGAGAAGTATCTGCTCATCAACCAGGCTTTCGCAGGGAAACAGCGTCTAATGCCGTTCTTTAATCGCCAGAATAACGATGACCTTATTCTCGCTATTCAGGCTGCTGGGGTGACACGTGGGCGAAATGGCTTTCACAAGAATAAGGCTGGTGAAAAGCTGGCTGAGTCGGAAGAGGATCTACTCGAACACCGAACCGACGGCACTGATGCCTTCGATACCTTGTTCATCGGATGTGAAAAATTCCCCCAAAGTGAGTACTCTGGAGGAATGGTGGATTCAGGAGGGATAATGTGACAGAACTTATAACTCGCGATAAGGGAACAAATAGATACGAGATGTAAACTCAATATCATTCATCTTTCCAAATGCGTAATCCTTGACAAGCGGTTGAACGAAAACTTGGTCCCAGTCCCAATCGTTCCAGTCTTTGAGGGATTCTTCTAAGTTTGGACACAAATCTTGCCATTCTTCATCCTGCTCATAGCTTTTGCGAATGAATTCATTGGATATGGGTCCAAGCACGATGGCAGGCACAACAACATTGTATCCAGCTTCGAAGAGTGCAAGTACCTTCTCTCCCTTTCCGAATCTGCATGGTTCCTGATAATGCTCTCCTCCTGGTTGATGGCCACCATAATTATATTGCGCCAAAGGCTTCATCTCGGCATCATAGATTTGAACCTGATGTGGCCACATATCCTCTTCTTCCATAATCTCATAGCCCAAAAGCGCTTGCGGATTATACTTGGTGTGAGTGACCATCGTTTTGGCATCCTCAATATTAAGGAATCTCCCAAGATGACGCTCATCAAGTTTGTATGATTTCTTCACACAGTAGATTTTAGCTCTGCAAGCATCTGAAACCCTACCGGATATGGGCGAAATGGATTCTCCATCGTTGAGCACAGTAACGGGGAATTCATCACAGAAGAGGTCTGCAAAGGCTTCTGGATTATCCGTATGGATGGGAATGATGGACAAGGGTCTAAGCATATGAAAGAACTCTCGCATGCTTTTCATATCGCAATGTCCGCTTGTGTGCATATACTCATAGTCCTTGCCTAAAGATTGAGCAAGACGGGGATTATATGCCTTACAGCCTTCTTCGATATATCCTTTCCACATGGACAAATATTTGTGCTTTTCCCCAGGAAGACGCTCAATGAAGTTATCGAACCGCTCATTGGCGCGAGCTATCAGCACATAGCCCTTCTGTTCCATGAGATAGCGGAATTTGTCATTCAAGCGGAATTCATTATCCTCGTATTGGAGAACCATCGGAGGGTATTTCTCATCATATTTATACAACCTTGATTTTCCCCAGATATTGTCCCGTTGAGTGACGTTATCCATCATCCGCTTTTGATAGGTATCCACAATAAAGGGACGGTCTGCTTTGCGGGCAGCATGATAAAGGCCAAAGAGTCGGTCGATGTTGGATGAAGACAGATAGACAATGTTGCACTTGTTTTTACGGAACCTAGCCTCATATTGTTTCTGTAATTCCGGTTCCGATAAGCTGGTTGCATCGGGCCTTCGAACATTAGTCCCCTCACATACCAAATAATTTACACGGCCAACATACTTCTCGATGACTTTCGGAAGCGTACTGCTTCGGAAGCCGTGAGTGCGGAAGTCACCAGTATGGAACACACTCAGCTGAGCTGTTATCTTGAAAGCACAGGCTTCAAAAGCAGAGTGGTCAACGATGACGGGCATAATCTTGAATGGCCCAAAAGAGAACTCTACTCCAGGATTGAATGTCTTGACCTTTTGAAGTCTGTCAAGCATCTTCTGTTGCACATTATCTACAGATTTAAGGTGGTCTGAAAGCACCAATTGTATCTCTCGCCCCATCTCACTCATATATATGGGCAGTTCCTCGGGCAGTTGAGTGATACAGCCAATATGGTCATTATGATAGTGGGTAATGAGCAGAGCACTTTTAGAAAGGTCACCATGAGTCAATCCCTCCACTTTCAGCGTCCCAGATGTTGGACTTTTTTGCAACTCCTCTCCGTAATCTACGAAAAGCTTCCAGCCGTCGTACTCATATTCTGTCACGCAACCACCTATTTGGTGCGTGCCACGATGAATGGTTATCTTCATCCGCAAATCTTTTGGAGCGGATATCGGTTGCTCTTCTATTTCAACACTTGCTCTGCGTCTGCGTATAGGTTTATTCTCAAGCATGTTATCTATTGGTTAAGATTTTTTTCAATTATTGGAGTATTTAATATTTGACTCTGAATTCTCTTTTCCGATTTGATTTTGAGGTCTATTCCCTGATTAAAATCTATTGTTTCCTTAAAGATTTTATAATTCTTGAATTTCCCATACAACTCTTCCCATGTAACGAGATGAATCTTCAATTCATAAGAACTATCAGGATTGGAGATGCTGGCTTTTGATTGTTCAGGAATGATGGCTATGTAATGTGCTTCCTTACAATCTTTGAATTTGTTAACAAAATTTCGTACCACAGGATTGAAACCTATCCCTCTTTCATGCCCTTTTGTATTTTCAATTCGGTCACAACCTGAAGAGCCGATAGGACGAGGTCTATCCATTCCTTTACAGAACCAATCTTTTAATTCAAAAAAATAATTTTTGAGCCTTAATTGAAAGAACAAGTTAGAAGCATGACCATTGTCATGTTTACCTTTCGATACATAATCATCATGCAGAGTTTTCTGCTCATTTATATCATAGTATTTACAACAACTTGCTTTTGCTTCAATAAAAAAGGCAACCTTCTCATTCTTATTCTTATTTTGTGCAATAATTACTAGGTCTGGACTTCCAAACTCAGAAAGCGAAAATTCATTATAAATTTCAAAATCAGAAAAATTATCGGGGGTTTCAATGTTTGCGAGTGCAAGGAATTCCCTCATGTTTTTTTCACCGTCTTTGTTGAATGCCATCCCATAGAACAATGCATTCATTGCACCACGTTCTGAATAACCAAAAATCTTCATTCTTATATTGTTTTGAATTGTTTCTTCTGCAAATATACAATTATTTTTTTATTAATTCTTTTTTTCTTCTTTCTTAGGTGTTTTTATTAAGTATCGTCAGATAATTTCCTTATGAGTTAATCATTCTCTTTTTAGTCAAAATGGTTCTATCTTCCGAATAATGATTTGTGTGTCGGCGCCATAACGCTTGGGCATATCGCCAACAAGCTGCCGGACTCTTGCCAATGCTACCGTTTCACTTGCACTATGCATGGTAATTAATGCTGCCGACGTGTAAACCAAAGTACACAATCTGCCTGCCAAAAAACCATACTCAACTCGATACATTCTTGAACTCATAATTCTTACTTTTATTTTTTTTCTTACTTAAATATCTTATTTTCAAAATGATAAATTGCACATTTCTCTCTTCTAATATCATGGACAATGAATTCTGCTTCACCCTGTAAGTGATAGTATTCCGGACGATGAATGAAGCAAACCTTATCAGCGCATAACTCTATCGCATTTTGCAAATCTCGAAAGTCTGCCAGTCCCGGACGGATTCTATTTTCTTCAACAGATCGGTTCAGTTGTGACAGGACAATGATTGGGACATTTAATTCCAAGGATAGTAGTTTGAGCCTCCAAAGAATATAAGATTGCTCTTCTGCAATAGTCTCAAACAACTTGTTTACGTTCAATGGCATACCAAATAGTTGTAAGTAATCTATGAATATCACTTTCACACCATGTTTAGCCACCATATTTCGAGCTTTTGATTGAAATTCTAAAATGGTAAGTAATGGTGTATCGTCGATGATGAGAGTAGTATTATTTGCATTCATCCCAAGGCGATATACAACTTGTGAACTATTCATCTCCATACTGAACAATGCACAGGGATACTTATTGTACATATTCATGTGTTTTATCACATTAAGTGCAACGGCCGACTTTCCCATACCTGGACGTCCGGCAATGACAATAAGCTCTGAGGGCTGAATTATTTGTGTGATATCATCCCATTGTATAAGTTTTGTTGGCAGGGGCTCTCCTTCCTTCATGGTGAATGTTGCTTTCATAATAGTATTGTTGCTATTTTAATATTCAACTTCATGTTGGCAAAGGGAACTGATTGCTCCCATCTCATTTCTATAATCTGACAACTCTTTCTCTATGCCTTCTGCGGTCAAGGAAACAAGTGTAAACAAAGGCATATTCAAAAGATAATTGGCCGCAATTTTGCTCATGCCTAGTTCTTCTTGAAGTTTTAAGGCTGCAGCTTCTGGGGTTAAAGATTTCTTGATAATTAGGACGATAGTATTAAGTATCTGGTCATCCGCATCGAGGAGAGCCTTCATTTCTTTAAGGCTTTTGACTTTGCTCGTGATTGCCTTGCATATTTCCTTAAAGTTCTCATCAAGAATCTGATAGAAATCGCCTTTGATTGTAAGAGTGGATTCTCCGCTTTTGTTTCTGATTGTTGCTTTCATATTATCTTATTTAAATTATTGAACATCATTACCTTCTCTGTCAATGTCGTGCCAACCACCTCCGAGAACTGTCTGAACTCTCACTCGTCCGTTCCTGAACCATTGCACATTGCTCCATACAAACGGAAGTACCACCTTACCCGTCTTGTCGATAAAGCCCCACTTTTCATTATCATCTTGTACTCCAACCAAGCCTTCAGAAAAGAAAAGAGCTTTCTTCCACTGACAAGGAATCACAAGTTCACCGGTCTTATCGATGTAGCCCCATCTGCCATCGGCGTTCATAACTTGAGCCAAGCCTTCATGAAAGCAAAAGGCTTCCTTCCATTGATAAGGAACTACAAGTTTACCCGTCTTGTCGATATAGCCCCAATTCTCATTGTTACCTTCCACACTAGCTAGGCCTTCATAGAACCAATAGGTTCTCTTCCATTGGCAAGGAATTGCAAGTTTACCAGTCTTGTCGATGTAGCCCCAATTCTCATTGTCATCTTGTACATTAGCCAAGCCATTATGGAATTCATTAACGATCTTCCATTTAAATGGAATTACAACCTTGCCAATCTTATCGATGAAGCCCCACTTCTCATTGTCATCTTGCACTCCAGCCAGGCCTTCAGAAAAGTAAAAAGTCCTCTTCCATTGGCAAGGAATCACAAGCCGACCTGTTTTATCAATAAAACCCCATCTGCCATCGGCATTCCTAACTCCAGCCAATCCGTCATTGCATCCTCTTATTTTTTTCCACTTATTGATAAAGTTCTCAGGCCATTCATACTTATAAGATGCCAAAACACTGCTAACTGCATGGGCTTTCAGGAAGGCTTTGGGGTTGCTGGTAAGCCGTTTCCATGCTTCTTCCTTCTCTTCGTCAGGAAGGTCTGAAGAGGCAAAAAGTTCCTGTCTGTAAGCTTCTACTTGCTCCGTTTCGCCTCGCTGGATACTTAAACGGATTTTGTTGGCCTTAGTGCCGCCCGCATGAAAGACTTCTTTTAGGATGTTCAACATCTGCTCTTGATAAATCAAGATGTCACGCTTTGGATAACGATTAACATAAGCAGCAAACAAATCCATCGTCTGGGGGAAATAGAGAGCATAACGTGCAAACTCATCTTCGAGGTCATCAGGTAAAGGCCTTTCCTTCTTCTTGCTCAAATAAGACGATGGCTTCAAGTCCTTGAACAGGCATTCTCTGATGGCAGTAATATCAAAGTCCTCTGCATTGGCTTGTAGCATATCCTCCGCTCTCTTCATGAACTCGTCGAAGCGCGATGCCTCTATATCGAACTGGAACTTGGGTAGGTCTTCATTAACGAACCTGGCAGAATGAAGGCCATACTTAATAGGGTCAACCTCTGTAAGTCCCAGGCAATAGCAGACAACGGATGATGATACCGCCCCTCTTGCCCAATAGTTTATGTCTTGCACCGAGTACCTGAATATCCAGAAGGCCATCAGATAGTAATCAACATGTTCGGCCTTGATAATGTGCATCAGCTCCCATACAATTCTTCGCGTCACCAGATTGTCAGCCTTTTCGCCATAGCGCCACCTTTTTCCTGCGCTAACAAGTCCCTTTAGGATATCTGTGTGTGTTCTTTCCATTTTGTTCTTTTATTATTGTTCGTTAATATCCATTCCTTTTCGCCAGTCTTTCCGCGCAAGACGGCGGAAAGTTTTTTTGTAGCTGCAAATCATCCTGATTCGAAGGCGGAAGCGCAGGCGGTCGTTCAGTTCATAGAGCCATCCATGATTCGTTTCGAAGCACTCTGCAACATTCCGTTCCATATATTCGAATTGTTCGGAGGTAAGCTGCTCGCCCGTGCGAAGATAGAAAAGGATGTAATAATCTGTGTGGCCTGATTGTTGAGGACGCTCGTGGAGCCAGGTGGAGAAGAGAGTGAGAAACTCTTCGTCTGTCTCGTCTTCTTGTTTAAGTTCAACGGCTTCGAAGTCATCGCAGTTGGCCAGATACTCTACTTCATCAGGGCTGAAGATGCGTTTGCCTTTTACCTTGAGCTGTTCGATGTACTTTTGAAATTCCGTCTTGTTGGTTGCAAGTACTGTTGTTATCATGTTTTTCTTTATTTGTTATTAAAACTGGATTCCTATTGTTCGAAGTTTTCGGATGGATTTTTCTCTGATTTGGCGGACGCGCTGTCGGCTTAGTCCCATCCTTTCGCCCATTTCGTCGAGTGTCATTTCCGGCTGGCCGTTGATGCCGAAGGTGCGTTCTATTATAAGCCTCTCACGTTCTCCGAGCATATTGAGTGCTCGATTTGTTTCAGCAGAGGCTGTCTCATCAGACAATCCTGAAGGAGCAATAAGATTGTCAGGAGAAGGGAGTTCGCCAGAGAGCTGGCGCGAGTTGTGTTTTTGTTCCTCGGCAAGAGCTTGTAGAATTCTTTCGCGAATCCACCAAACGGCATAGGAGATAAATTTGAAGCCGCGTGTCTCGTCGAACTTCTCAGCTGCTCTGATAAGCCCTACATTACCCTCGTTAATGAGGTCGGGCAAAGAAAGTCCCTGGTCTTTGTACTGATTGGCAACTGTGACCACAAAGCGCAGATTGGCTTTCACCATCTTTTCAAGAGCGACACGGTCGCCTGCATGTATCTTCTTCGACAACTCTATCTCCTCTTCCACAGAAAGACGAGGTTCGCGGCTGATTTCCTGAAGATACTTGTCAAGTGATAAGGTTTTATTATTTTTCATCATACACAGAAGGGGTTGTTAGGAAAGGCCCTCTATATATAATACGATGAGAAATGAATAAAAATCATGAAAAAGCGGTGTTTTTACACTCATATATGCAAAAACACCGCAGATATAGCAATTGAAATTTTACTTTTTTTCTTCGTAACGCTCCAAAGAGGCCTTGATTCTATCTTTCATCTCCTGGCGTAAATTATCCGGTTTCAGAACTTCAAGGCTTTCACCAAACGAGAGGAAGAGCGTCTTTAGTTCGGGAGTGATACATACATTATAAGTGAAGTCTGCATATTCGTTGTCCTTATAGTAAGCCAGGTGCTGACTGCTGTGAAGTGGCAAGTCCTCGACATACTTCATCTTTTCGCCGTATACGCGAATCTTGACATCTTGTGGAGAGAGGTTTTCGTCCACATAGATGCCTAAAACATCTTCATAGTACTTCTTTGCGTCAAAGTCCTTCGGGTACGTAAAGAACTGATTGGTGAGCCGCATTTCGAGTATCCTGTCTAATGCAATAACCCGGATAGAATCGCTTTCCTTAACGAATCCAAGCAGATACCAGCGTCTGCCATATACCTTCAGTATGTATGGCTGGACTGTCAGCGTCATTCGATGGCTGTCATGCTTGTGCTTCTGATAGTCGATACTAACCTCTCTACACTGCTGTATTGCCTTGATGAGAGGGTTCACCCTCGATGTGCCCAGAGGAATCTCTTCAAGGAGAATCCTGTCCTTCATCATACTGAAGGTAATAAGGTCCTTGGGCACACTATAGTTCGTAAGCAACCATTTTGCAGGTTTATTGTCATCGAGTATTTCAGGATTGCTTACGAAATAGACCGAGTTCTTGCCCTTCTTCTTGCATTCAATGTCGATGCAGAACATCTCTTTGATGGCTTTCCTGCACTCGTGGAAAGTTCTTTGCGACATGCCTCCTTCGTTTGCAGGAATACACTTCCAAAGGTTTTCTATTTCTTTAAGACTCAGCTCTTGCTGTAGCAAGGTGTTCAGCAGCCAGATATACTTGGTATAGGTCTTGCTTATCATTTTGTAAAATGGTTGACTCTATATATAATTGATGATACAAAATTAGAAATTTTGTTTGGATTTCTTAGTAGAAATATTCTGATTTGATTGGTTTGAGAGCGCAAAAGTAAGTTTTATGTGCAGAATTTACCTCTGCGTTCTTTGGGGATAATGAAAATTTAGTAACTTTGTACCAAAACACGTATATACATGAACACATTCACATGAAGATGTCTAAACCCCCATTCTATATAAACTATAATTCTTAACCTCTTTTTTATAGTTTTTCATAACCTGTGCCTCAATTCTTCACATGTCACTCCTAACTTTGCACCAAATTAAAAACTTTTGCTATGGCTAAGAACCTTATCAATAAATATGTTTGGCTGGTGGAAACCATCTACAAGGCTGGTCGAATCACGTATGAGGAAATCAACGAGAAGTGGCTGGACCAGGACATGGACACGAAGCCCATACCCATTCGCACTTTCCACAAATGGAAGATTGCGGCTGAAGAGATGTTCAACCTTGTGATAGAATGTGAGCGCAAAGGTGGATACCATTATTATATTGATAATAAAGAGGAGGTGAAACGTGGAGGGCTTCGCAACTGGCTCCTGAATACTATCTCTGTCAGCAATCTGCTTTTGGATAGCCAGTCTCTCAAAGACCGTATCCTCCTCGAAGATGTTCCTTCTGGTCAGGAAGGCTTGGCTCTCATCCTCGAAGCGATGAAGACCAACACCCAGCTTCGCATCACATACCAAAGCTATTGGCGCGATGAGAGTTTCACTTTCAACGTCCATCCTTACTGCGTGAAGCTCTTCAAGCAACGTTGGTATCTGATTGCATTCAGCCCGAACCTCGACCGCATCATGATTTATGCTCTCGACCGCATCTTCGACATCTGCAAGCTCGACGGCGAGATGTTCACGATGCCCAAGAACTTATATCCCGAGGACTTCTTCTACAACTACTACGGCATCATAGCAGGCACCAAGCGCAAGCCTGAAAAGGTTAAGCTGAAGGTTTCTGCAGGTCAGGCTAATTACCTTCGTTCTCTGCCGCTCCATGATACTCAGGAAGAAATTGAAGAGAACGAAGAATACAGTATCTTCACGCTTCGTATCTGTCCCGAGTACGACTTCTATCAGGAGATTCTGTCTAATGGTGAAGATATCGAAGTGCTCGAACCAAAGTGGATGAGAGAAGAGATTGGTGAGATGATACATCGAATGTGGAACAAATATAAGAATGACTAGAAATGAAGGATTTGAGTAAGCAAGAGCAGAGTGATGCATGCATCAATTCTGCCGAGCGGAAAAATACAAGAGCAAAGCTCAAAGATTTTGCTGCAATAGATTTTGAGACAGCCAATAACGAGCGCACAAGCGTCTGCTCTGTAGGTATTGTCATAGTAAGAGGTGGACAAATCGTCGACTCTTTCTATTCTCTGATACAACCAGAGCCGAACTATTATAACTATTGGTGTTCACAAATTCACGGACTATGCCGGGAAGATACTGAAGATTCTCCCATCTTTCCTGATGTGTGGGCAAAGGTTAGTCCACTGATAGAGGGCTTGCCACTAGTGGCTCATAACAAGCCTTTTGACGAAGGATGCCTGAAGGCTGTGTTCCGCTGCTATCAGATGGACTATCCCGACTATGAGTTCTTCGACACGCTTTGCGCTTCTCGTCAAGCCTTCCCTGATTTGGAGAACCACCAACTCCAGACTGTTGCTGAAGCTTGTGGCTATATTTTAGAGAACCATCACCACGCACTTGCTGATGCAGAAGCTTGTGCATGGATTGCTAGAGAGATATTGTAAAACATAATTGTTATGATAGACTTTGATATAGATTTTTGTCCACATTGTGGAACTGAAATTAATTATGCGGCAAACAGCTGTCCCGAATGTGAAGGAATTTTACCTGAAGACGCTTCCTTCTGCCCATATTGTGGAGTAGAAGTTGAAGATGTTTTATATTGTGATGAATGCCATGAGGTAATAAATGCTGAGGACATTGAAAAGTACAACCAACTATCTGATAAGGAAAGAGCTACTCTACACGAAGAATACCTGCGAAAAAAAGCAGAACAAGAAGCTGAACATGAGACATTAGTTAAGCAACTAAATGAGGAAAGAAAAAAGAATGATGCGGAGGCTGCTATCAATAAAGCAAAAGACGATGCAGAAATCAATGAATTAGCTGATTACATCAAATCACAAATTCCATTTGATTGCAAGTTGAAAATTTCATTGTCATTTACCTCTGTAGAAATTGAGGCTAAAAATATGGGCTATTCAATCTATGTTAGATTTTACAAAGAGGAAAGAGAAAGAGTCTTGGCCAATTTTATAAAAGCTTTGATTACGATACATGAAGTATCTTACAAATGATACGTCTAAGCGTATAACTGGAAGCCAGAGAATATTTTGTAAAACAATCAAAAAATGATAAAATGGAAACGAAAGAGAAGTTGGCTAATTTGCTAAAGCAGATTGAGCAGAAGAAAATGGAGTTAAAGCATCTGAAGAAAGAATATGAAACAGCATTCGAAACTGTTGCTGCCTCATGGAGAGAAAAAACAAAAGCAATGTTTCCTCAATTAGGAACATGCAACATTGGTGAATACGTTGGTGTTGATGTTGCTATTAACGGAGATGTTTATAACATTTATATCTCCAAAGAAAAGCAAAAACTAGTTTGTGTGTTTTCTCTTAACCTCAAGGACACAAAGTATTGTGCTACAAATACTAAACAATTTCGGAAATTTGTATTAAAAAAGGAAGATGCGTATAATTGTTACTTGAAAGAAGTATACGAGAGTTATATGAGAGAGCATCACGAAAAACTTCATGATTGCGGCATTTTTTATACAATATATTTTAGTAACGTGAATTACGATGATGCCTTCAAGTTCTTCATTGAAGTTGTGAATGCTGCCATTAAGAACTAGTTCTCAAATAACTTAGGAAGGAGAAAGAACAGGATTTTTTTCGAAGAAAAAAATTTAATAACCTTTGATACAGAAGGAATTATGAAAGAACTTACAGATAGTGTTATTAAGGAACTTTTCGTTAAAACAGGAGTTGATGAAAAGTATTTCTCATATTATGAGACCGAGTTAAAAAGACAACATAAGGCTTTCCGAGAAGAATATCCATACGACGAGAATGAAGACGAAGAAGAAAGAGCTGAGGATGAAAAGATAGAAAAAGCATGTATAGAGTGTGCTAATGATTATATAAGATACTATGTTGAGGAAAAAGAAAAAGGGCATGGACACAAATGGAGCGATTCTGTTGCGAGAGATAGAGTCGGAGGAGAACATGAGTTTTTTGTTTATAATAATGCATACACTTCAATAGAGAACGAAGCAGAGAAGGATAAAGAACTAACTATTCATGCATATTCGCTGAATTCCGATCCATTTTTCATCGAACAATATAAACGCTATTTCATAGACCAATCAGAATATCCTCAGGAAGACGCAGTAAAATATACAAAAACGTATTTGGACTGTTTAAGCAAAGGTAAAAGTGAAGTATATGCTAAACAATATGCTCTACGCCTAGTGGATTATTGCGAATCTAAGGAATACTGTGAGCTTTATGCTTCAAAATATGAAGAGAGTATTAATAAAGGGCGAGATGAAAGCAAGACTATTAGAATAGCAAATGAATATGTAGACCTGTATGAAAGATATTGGCCAGAAGATGATAACATGTTAGGGATAGAGGCTCATAAAGGATACATGGAAGGTTTCGAATATGCAGTTGACAATAATATAGAATCCCCAGAAGAATATGCCAAGAAATATGAAGAGGAATACTTAGCAAAGCGATTCCCCTATGAAATGTTTGATAGATAATCTCTAAAGACATCATCAACGATATAAAGGAAACCTTTGCGGAAGCGGCTGACTTCAATGATGAAGAAGATTATGAAAATATGGATATGTTAAATTAAAAAGACATATATGGATGAAGAACGTTTTATAAATATTCTAAAAATCTATGACGAGATACAAAAATCTATCATGGATGAGTATAAGAATTTGCTTAACTTTGCGGAGAATTTTCGCGAACTGATGCACAAAGAAAAGCTACTACTCCCATACCACATGAATATCATTGATGAATTACACATCAATGAAAATGGTCATAGCCGAATCCTTCTGAAACTTCTGCAATATAGGAATACAGAAGGAGAATATGAATTTTTGGAATCCCTTCTTAGATACATAAAGGATAAGTTCCTTTATAGCCAATTCTCTCGTATTCAGATCAAAAAGCCCTCAATTACACAAGAAGAGGCAAGAATAGATTTGTGGGTTCGAGATAGAGAAGGTGGTTATGCTATAATCTTTGAAAACAAAGTATATAATGCCCAAGATCAAGAGGCACAATTATCTCGTTACATAGATAAGACAAAAGCCGAAACATTTAAAATCAATAATATTTTCGTTGTATATCTTTCTTCTGATGGACAAGAACCAGCTGACCAATCATGGGGTAGCTACAAAGATGATTTCAAAGACAGATACATCAACCTTTCTTTTAGAGATGATATTCTTACATGGCTGAAAAATGAAGTTATTTCTAATATCAATGAAAAGGATGTATTTCTTGATTCGGCCGTAAAACAATATGAGGATTATTTAGAGGGATTATTTCTATTACGAACAATAAACAAGCAAATGAAAATGAATTTAGAAAGTTTTGTTACAAGTCATTTTGAACTTGATAAGCTTGATGACACTACAGCCAAAATCAAAAAACTTCAAGAAAAACTTGAAGACATTGAAGCGATTAAGAGAACCATAGAATCTCTTAAGAAAAAATTGCGTCCACTTGTTATTAATCAATGGAAACAACAGGTTCCAAAATTATTTCCAAACTTGGATTGTGGAGATTATGGAGACTATGTCAACATTCGTTTTTACTTAGAAGGGAAACCCTTTTTAGTTTGTATAAATGAAGATCCAGCTAACAAGTCGGAGCTTTATTGTCAGGTTAATTTTGAAGATGGTTCTGAAATAAATAGCTCTTCACTAATGACTCTTCATGATATATTGATAGAACCAAAGAAAAAAGAAGAAATTAATGATTGTATATGGACATACTGTGGATATGAGGGGTATAGTCAAGTGTTTGACCTATTCTGTCAAGTGGTTGAACGTTGCAAGAAATTTGCTTCATCAAAGAAAGATTGATGCTAACCTACATCTCCAACTCTGACCATTACAAAGAGGTGCTTTTACTTGTAAATAGATAAAGATATCTTTAACATTACACTTTTACTATTATGACACAAAAAGAATTACTTCAAGAGTTGTCACAATTTGTGATGAAAGCCTATGTCGGGCCTCAAAATACAGAGACAGGCTTTTTAACTCATCATCATGTCAATTCGTTGACAAAGGAACAGGCCACGGATTTTTTACAAGAAACGGAGGCAATTACAAGGCAAATGGTGGAACAAATGGAACAATCATTTGAAGGAAATGTTCCAACAGATTATGAATGTGGCGTTATTTTTCAGTATGTGTTTGATAAAACGACTGAGGCAGCGTTCAAGCAGCTAACTGGCAAGGATATCGATACGCAGTATTATGTACCAGAGGCTTTTGAATACTATGAACCTGACCTTCCAGAATACATACAACTAAAATTAACGAATATAGTAGGAAGGCTTGCAATAATCAGTAGTGAAGTCCTTCATTATATTGATGAAAAAGAGCTAAAGACAGATGATATAGGTTTATGGATGCCTCCATATCTAATGATATCTGCAATTTTGGCAATTAACTTTGCCCAAGAAATAGACCCAAATGATGATTCTGAAATGCAAGATTATTTAGAATCCTGATTTTCATGCTCACTTACATCTCCAATGCTGACCATTACAAAGAGGTGCTATCGCGGGTACAATCCGTGAAGCAGACACTTTGGATTGGGACTGCCGACATAAAGGACCTTTACGTCGAAGTGGGCAAAGAAACAAAACCTTTCCTTGCTCTTATTGCTCAGCTCATTCGTAAAGGTGTGGAGGTGCGACTGATTCATGCAAAGGAGCCTGGGCCGAACTTCAGGGAGGACTTCGACAAGTACCCTGTCCTGTATGACCGCTTAGAGCGTGTGCTTTGTCCGCGAGTCCACTTCAAGATGCTGGTCTTTGACTGCAAGGAGGTGTATGTGGGTAGCGCGAACCTTACAGGTGCCGGCATCGGAATGAAGACAGACAACAAGCGAAACTTCGAGGCTGGCATCCTGACCGATGACCCGGAAATCGTGGAGCAGGCCATGAACCAGTTCGACGAAGTATGGATAGGGAAACATTGCAAGACCTGCAAACGAAGAGACTTCTGCCTTGACCCAATTGCATAATTTTTTTCTAAAAATACTCTTTCACATAACCTCTGCCCTAAAACGGCAGGGGTTTTTGTTTACTTTGCACTCGGATTTTATTGTTTAACTCAAAATATGATATAATATGAATCGATTTGTGCATTTGAATGTCCACTCCCATTATTCAATTATGGATGGTTGCGCTAACATTAGGGAATTGGTTGATGCTGCTATCAAAAATAGGATGCCTGGCATTGCTATTACTGACAATGGCAACATGTTTGGCATAATGGAGTTTTATAAATATGTCAGCCGTATCAACATCGAAAGGAAAAAGGAAAGGAAGAGTCCTTTCAAGCCTATCATAGGATGTGAACTATATGTGGCAGAAGGCTCTAAAAAAGAGAAGGAGCTTGGCAAAAAATGTAATGGATCTCGTCTAACTGTCTTAGCGAAGAATTACAAAGGGTATAAAAACCTCATTAAGATAGTTAGTAATTCCTGGACCGATGGCTTCTTTATTAGACCTCGGACAGACCATGATGATTTGAAGAAATACCATGAAGGGCTGATTGTTCTCTCTGGTGGTATTCGTAGTGAGCTATATACTCACATTGTCAATGATGACATGACCGGGCTGGATGAGACTATCAAATGGTATAAACAAATATTCTCAGATGATTATTATCTAGAGTTACAGCGGACTGTTGATTACGAGTTAAAGGACGACAAGCCAAGTGACCTAATGCTTGAACAGGAAAAGGTTAACTCGATTCTAATACAAAAAGGAAAGGAGCTTGGAGTAAAGGTCGTTGCCACGAATGATGTTCATTATGTAGCTCCTGAGGATTTGGCTGCTTATAATATTATGTCTTGTGTGGCCTCAGGTAAGACGATGGACGAATTTGCTACCAAAATTCCAATTTCATTTCGCTGGTTGAGAAGTGTAAATGAAATGACCATAGTGTTCTCCGATATTGTCGAAGCACTTACCAGCACATGGGATATATTTGACAAGGTGGAATTCTATGACATTTGCCACGCTCCAATGGCACCAGCTATTGATATTCCTGATAGTTTTGGAAAAGAGAAGCCAAAGAATGAAGAAGCCTATTTGGAATACTTGACATTCTCAAAATCCAAACAGATATATGGGGATTCATTTTCTAAAGAGGTAACTGATAGATTGAAGTACGAACTGCAAATTATCAAACAAAAAGGAGCATCGGGATATTTTCTCTTTATGCAGGAATTGGTCAATACCGCTCAATCGGAACTCGGAGCCTTGGTTGGTCCTGGACGTGGTTCTGTTGGTGGCAGCCTGGTATGTTATTGCTTGGGTATTACAAAGATAGACCCACTGAAACATGACCTACTTTTCGAACGATTCCTTAGTCCTGAGGGCACAATGTTTCCAGACATAGACATAGACTTCGATGATGAAGGTAGAGAATGCGTAATTAAATGGCTTCAGCAGAAATATGGCAAGGAGTGTTGTGCACATGTCATAGACTTTTCTACATTTTTTCCTTTTGTAGAAACATTCAAGACAGTTGCACAAATTCAAAAAATACCGGCGGCTCAATATTTGCCTTTCTGTGAGGCCCTATATTCGGACGGCGCTTACCCATATTGTTCCATAAAAGGTGCCATCACATATAATTCTAAAATCAGAAAAATGTATCGTAATGCAGATTTAAGACTACGGACAGCCAATGAAAACGCAGAAGTATTAAATCGCAAAGTACGAGATATAGGTGTTCATGCCAGTGGTTTGATAGTCGCTAATGAACCGGTTAGCCTTTGGGCTCCTATTTCAACCATTGACATTAAGGATTCCCATAGCAATCAGAGAATATTAAATTGTGTACAGTATGATGACTGGAATGTGGAATCATCTGGCCTCATAAAGTTTGATTTCGTCAGCTTAGAGACATTATCCAAAATGAGAGATATTTGCAAGCTTATTAAGTCCCAGAAAGACGTAGAAATAAATGTTGATATGATTCCGATTGATGATGAGAAAACGCTAGAATTGTTTCAAACAGGCCAAACCGAAGATATTTTCCAGTTCCGTTCTGAGGGGGTGCAGGATTATTTACATGATCTTCACCCTACATGCTTCGAGGACTTGGTAATCTTGTATTGTTTGTATCGACCAGGTCCAATGGAAGATATACCAACGCTCATCAGGCGCAAAAAATCGAAAAGGGGAATAAAGTACATCATTCCTTGTATGGAAAAGTACCTTCAGAACACATATGGCCTCATTGTTTATCAAGAACAGTTGATGATGCTTTCGCGCTTGATTGCTAATTTTAGCAGAGGCGAGAGCGACTTACTGAGGAAGGCCTTGGGAAAGAGGCAGATGGATGTACTTTCATTGCTGAAGCCTCGATTCATAGAAGGTGGCATAAAGAATGGACATAAAAAGAATGCCCTTGAAAAACTATGGAATGAAATGGAACTCAAGGGCATGTACGCTTTTAATAAGTCTCATGCTGTTTGCTACACTAGGCTGGCCTATCAAATGGCGTATCTAAAAGCTAATTATCCCGATGAGTTCAAACAAGTCATGAATAATCGAAATCTATCATCACAATAGCTTTTTAAAAATTTCTCATTATAATATATAGCTATTTTTAGACCTCTGCCCCAAAACGGCAGAGGTTTATGTTTACTTTGCACTCAGATTCGATTAATTATGTAAAATCAAATTATTATGAAAGAAAAAACAATTCATGTAGTCAGCGCTCTTTCTTACACAGGGACATTGAAACAAGCCTTTAGCGAAATGGGTGTAACAGATGAAATTATTTATCTTCCAGTAGCTTTTTCCTTCTTTTATATACCGAAAGATTTCTCTGATAAAGAGCTATGCTTTTCAGCACTTTCAAATTGCAATCCATATTTTGATTCTCAATGTCTCTATGAAGAATTGAGAAAATTCATTGATAAAGACTTCACTCAGTACGATAAAGTAATTGTCTGGCACGGGTGGGAGGCTGATGACTTGTTACTTTTATATTTGATGTCAGTCTTGGTAGAAAGCAATCTCTATCATGTGGACATAAGAGAATGTAAGGAGTTAGTTAAAAAACAGTCTCCCAGTATGAGAAGAAGCTATTTTGGATTGGGTTGGGTAAGTCCATATGATATTACTTCATTCAACTTGTACTCGTATGCAAAATCTCTTTCTGAAGAGGAAAAAGAACACAACAAGAAGCAATGGTATAGGTGGGCTAATTCTTCTTCACCTTATCGCATTAGTAGTTTAAGTGACGGTATAATAAGGGAATACCCTGTTGATTTCATGGATGAAGTTATTCTTGACTGCGCAAAGAAAGAATCACAAATAAGAGTTATCGTGGCTTATGTCATGGGAAGATTCTCAGACATTCAACTACATGACACCTATATAAGCAGAAGGATTTTGGAGCTTTATTGGGAAGGTAAGCTAACAATTAGCGTAACTCCTTGTTTGGAGGAATCTGCAAATACGGAAAACCAATAAAGAAATACATTTTTCAAAAACTATGGTAGATATACACGATTACGACATTCAGTGTATCGAGCAGGAAATCCTGTGGAAATACGAAGATATCCGATTTGACTACTCGGACTATGATTGTTTGCTTTCCTTGCGGAAGGACATGATTAACAAAAGGGTGCTGGCTCATCAAGAGGAAATCCTGCCGGACATTATTGCTTTCAATGATGCTCTGACTGAGGCATTGCGAGAGATGTACGACAGAGCGCATCGCATTTGGGACTCCATAAAAGACAACGTGGACTTTGGCGAAGAGCCGGAAGTAACTGCAAAATGCTTCCTTTCCTACGATTATCCGAAATTGCATCCTATTCAGGGAGCAGACAGACAGAAGCTGTGGTATGCTCTTTGCGACGCTGAATGGAATTGTCTTTATGCAGATGGTGTGACATTGCCTACGCTGAAACTTTCGGGCTTCAATAATTCCTTCGACAGTCTCATAGGCATGGATTGTCCACCGTCAAATTGGAATGAAGGGCTTGACCAAAAACTGACGAGGGACTTACACCTAACGAGTGCCTTTCATCATCTTTTTGACCATACGAAGTTTGCCATTACGGACTTTATCTATGTCAGAGAGTTTGAGACGGAAATCAATGTGGAATCCAATAAAACCATTAAGTTATGACTTTCAAAGAATTGCTTGACAGCGTTTCCTACGACGAGGTGGAAAGGCAAATCCGTAAAATGTACCCATACCCTGAAACAGGTAACCTGGGATGGTACAGAATGCACTTCGACATGTTGCGGCTGTTGACTCCAAAGCACGATGATGATGCAAACGACGATGTGTGCCACATTACCATGAAGGATTGGGATGATGGTAGCGGACCTCATCTCGATGCTTATCCTATGGAGGGCGACCTCTGGGAACATTCTCTAACTAAAGAGATCATCATTGCTCCTGATGTCAAGGCTACTAATGAAGAAATTGCCGCCTGTTGTCTTTGGCATACCTCTTTCTACGGATTTACGGAAGAGGATTGGGATGAACGCTTCCGTTGTTATGACATCGGCATAGATTTCATGGACAGATGGGATGATGATATATTTTTTGAAAAGTTCGCAAAAAAGAATTTTGGCATCATTCGTGAAAACGGCGGAGAGATACCGACCGTTAAAGACCTTTCTCCAAAAAGGAAAAAGCAGCTTATTAACAAGCTAAAGGAAAGTCGATGGTATGGGAGTTATCTTAGCGGAAAAGTCAAACTGAGATGTGCCTTCAAGAAGCGTTTGGCTGCACGATACTTTAAGCGAATGTCTGATATAAGCGACTTTATCGTTAAAGCGATACCAGCTATTAACGACAAAGCTAATGACAATTATTTGAAGACAGAAGATCTTTGCAACCTCTTTCAGTCGGAGTTGTTTTATTCTGAGGAACTGACTTCGTTTGCCGATGAAGGGACAAGCGGAGCAAAATACCTCCTAAATCTAATTCTCATTTACGAAATGTTGCCACACTTTGACAGAGTGGTTTATATCCTGACAACAGGAAAACCAATAGAAGAGGCCATGTCGGAAGACATTTTGGCTTTGGAGAATGGCATCTGTGGTAGTTGCAAGTCAGCTGATGTCATCTATGCTACTGACCCATCATTGGGCAGACAAATCCGCATCAATTACGCGACATTCGATTCTAAATTTCCGTTATTCAGATAATTGATTATTACTTTGAATTATGATAAATGTATGTGATTTGATTCCTTTCTTAGGACAAAAGAAAGAGGAACATGAGAAGATTGAGGAGCTTATCTCGGAGATTATTAACGCATCGAATAGTCTCATAAGAATTGATGAAGGCGATATTCGAAGTTTATTCCAGGAAGGTGGAGAAATAAATGCCTTAGATGTCTCTGTCTATGCTTCAGAAGAAGGAAGAATGAACATGATGATGGAGCAGATAAATAATAGTGCAAAGAGTTTTGAACCCTACAATCGCGTTCTAGTGTATTTTTTCTTCCCTAAAAACAATTCTCTGACTATGGCTGAGATAGGTTTGTTTAGCGACTGGATAGAATCCTTACCTGGTGATATGTTGTCAAAGTTTGGTTTGAGTACTCACTCTCCTCAAACTATTCGCGCTATCGTTTTATTACAACGTAACAATAGTTCTATATGAAAAGGAAGAAAAACAGAGGCTCCGAAGTGAACTGGAGTTATAAGCATGATTATCCTATAGAGGACGTTTGGACCACAGATAACACCATCGCTCAATTGATTGTGCCACGCTTGCAGGCATTCAAAGCGCTTGACAAGCATGGTGTCCCTCCTGATTTTAGCGAAATGCGCGAGTGGAACAATGCCATCCAAAAGATGATTGATGCCTTTGAATTGATGAAGTATGTTGGTGGCGTGGACACAAAGGAAGAGGAGCGAATCGTCGAGGAAGGTCTTGATTTATTTCGCAAATATTTCAGGAGTTTGTGGGATTAATTAATCTTGTGCCTCAAAACGGCACATCATATCATTACCTTTGCAGTGAAAACAAAATAAAAGCACTATGAAACCGAATAAAGAACAGCTTATCATACTCTCTGAATTGGAGATGTGGGCCCAAAAATTCAAAAAAGAAACTGTTAGGTGGGAAAAAGAAGTCAATACTGTATTCAGAAAAGAAATACGTGAAGGTTATTCTGAACCAGAAGACGTCAGGTTTTCTCTGCATTATGATGTTAACTTCGCGTTAGAAGAACTGCTTGATTATATTGGAACCGCAAAAGACGATTGGGATGATTTATAATTAATAGTATTAACATTAAAAAAAAAATTATGATTAAGACTTTAAGCAACGAGTTCATGCAAAAAATCGCGACTGAAAAGGCCTGGGAAAAGCTCTCTAAGGATTTTAACTGGTCTGAAACCTTATTGGAAAAGTACCAAGACAAGGTCGATTGGCACTTGATAGCCGAAAACACAAACATCCAGTGGACTATCCCAATGATTCAGAAGTTCAAGAATAGAATAGACTGGGATAAGTTCTCTGGATATGCTGATGAAGAAACTCTTACGGAAGCTGTGATAGAAGCATTCAAGGACAAATGGAACTGGTCAGAACTGTCTAGAAACACAAGTCTTGAATTGACGCATGAGCTATTGGAAAAATATGCAGATTCTTGGAACTGGGAAGTAATCATAGACGGATATAACAACAAACTCTTTAACAACGAGGGAGTTGAATTCTATGAAAAATATAAAGATCGCATCCCAGACGCTAAGCTCCAAAATTCTATACTATGGTATGAAATTGTCAAACAGAGAGTAAGACAATTAAAAGCTGAAATCACAGGGTAAAAAGGAAGATTTTTTTGACAATAATCATCGCTTCATAAACGTTATTATAGTACAAACCAAATCTATTTGAAAATGGCACTTTGGAGAATTTCAGTGAAAAACAGCGGCAACACCGTTTGTAAGGACAAAAGGCAACGACTCGAAAAAGGTATGTTCGTTGAAACAAGCACAATGGCATCAACACCGCCCATAGGTGTCCCCCGTGATTTACCGATGCTGATGCAGCTCTTCAAGAACAAGTATGGAGTTGAGATTGACCCTCACCACATGAACCGCTCTCACTTTGACTGCGACAAGATTGGCTAAGCTGTTGATTTTACCAGACTTTCACTTGCCACGCTTCTCATTCATCGAGAGGCGTGGCATTTGTTTTTGATATATCTGCTGAGTTCTCTCGGGGATTTCACCTAAGGCAATTTAGGGAAATACCCCTACGCATTTAGGCATTCTCCTTCTTAATATGTCAGGAAAATGCCCGACCTTTGCATTGTGATTCAGAAACAAATGTCAAACATTCTAAAGATAGGAGACAAAGCTATGAAGAAGATTATGATGATGGCAATGATGATGGCCATGGCTATCTCTGCCAAAGCAATGAGCTATAGCGCAGCTAAGCACGAGGCACTTTTCCTCTCGGATAAGATGGCTTATGAACTGAACCTGACGGCAGCACAGTTTGATGACGTTTACGAAATCAATCTGGACTACCTGATGAGCGTGAACGGTTACAGCGATGCCTATGGCAAATGGTGGAACCGCCGCAACAAAGATTTGAAGTATGTGCTGACGGCTTATCAATATGAGAAGTACATGAAGCTGAACTATTTCTATCGTCCTCTTTCTTGGGAGAAAGGTGCTTGGTCTTTCGTAGTTTACAATCACTACAAGAACAAGAACCATTTCTACAACGGCAATCCAAAGGGCTATTCAAGCTACAAGGGCGGCAATAACAAAAAGTCTGACCGCTTCTATGCAGATAGGAATAGTCATAAGCAGAATGGAAAGCGTGGTAATGACAGGAAGGCTAATGGAAATGGTTCTGTTTCCAGGAACTCTTCAAGCAATCATCACGCGCTAGCTCATAACAACAATAGCAGCCGCTCGGGTGGCATCATCCGCTCTGGTCGTCGCTAAGGTTACTCTTAAATCTCTATATGCCTCGCTAGAGGACCAAGGGGGAATCTCAATTGAGGTTCCCCTTTATTGTATCTTTGGTGTTCCTTGGAATCTGCTATGTTTCTTCAAAATAGTTTAGCTTTTTGCCTGTTACTCCAGATCAAGGCTGACGAGAAGCTGGCTGAGTCGGAAGAGGATCTCCTCGAACACCGTACCGATGGCACTGATGCCTTCGATACCTTGTTCATCGGGTGTGAAAAATTCCCCCAAAGTGAGTACTCTGGAGGAATGGTGGATTCGGGAGGGGTGATGTAGGTCTAATGATGTTCGAATCGACATCCCTATATAATTTCGATAAAACGCTCTTAGTGCCAGAAGCCGCAGTATTTGGTGTTGGTGAGGCCCGGGGAGAGGCGGACGAAGACAACGCCGTGAGGGGCGACTTCCGTCTCCCAGCGGTCTTTGCGCGCTACGGTGCCAAGGTCTTTCTGACGCCAAAGGTCATGCACGGTCTGCGTCTCCATGAGGCCGAGGGAATGAGGCACGAAGCCAATCTTCTTGGGCTCCTTAGTAAGGTTAAACATAGCCACCGCCAGCGAGCCATCCTCAAGAGGCTTGACGTAGGTAGCGTATGTCTGGTCTCCATACAGCTTAACGCCCTGGACGCCAAGCGGATCCTGGTTCACGTCAATCACCTCGCTGTTGCACAGGAGGCTCACCGTAAAGTCGTCCATCTCAGCCATATCGCAGCCAATCAGCATAGGTGAAGCCAGTATAGACCAAAGCGTTATGTGCGTGTATTGCTCGTCCGGAGTGAGTCCGGTCCAATGCGTCTTGGGGCCCCATCCCACCTTGCCTACCACCAACATATCGGCATCGGGCCAATTGCCCGGACCCTTGAATCCGGCCCAGCGGTCCTGCCCGCCAAAGCCGATCTTGAAGACGCTCTCCCACGTGTCGCGTATGTCTCCGGTGGTGCGCCAGCACTCAGCATAATCGCGCAGATACGGCCCAAGCACCACCCTGGACGAATTGGAGATGGAGTAAACGATATCGCGCCCGGTAGCGAGCAGTGCTGCGCGCATATCCTTCAGCCACCAGACGTCGTTGATGTTCCAATCGTACTTTAGGTAATCCACGCCCCAGTCGGCCCATTGGCGCGCGTCCGCAGCTGCAAACGAATATTTGCCAAAGTACCATACAGAGTCACGCTTCATGCGGCTGCGATCCACTTTGTACACGCTGTCCACTATGCCAGCTTCCACCCAGGGGTAGATGCCCTCCGGATTGGGAGCCGAGCTCCCGATGTGCCCCGCATAGGTGCCGCACCAAGGCCCAGAGTAGATGCCCAGCTTAAGCCCCTCGGAGTGCAAGAAGTCCGCCAACTCCTTCATGGAAGGGAACTTGGAGTTGGGCTGTATAGCGTTGTACTTGCCGCCACGGAGCCCCTGCCAGCCATCGTCGATATTGATGTAGCTCCATCCGTAGTCGGCGAGGCCCTTCTCCAGCATGGCGCGGGCCGAACTCATCACCTTTTCCTGGCTGACGCTGTTTCCCCAGCAGTTCCAGGAGTTCCAGCCCAACGGGGGCGTGAGAGCGATGCGATCTCCGATGACGATACGCAGCTCCCGCTCGAACGAGCCGGCGGCATTGCTTGCGCGCAACAGCACCTTGTACGTACCGGCCTTGCTTGCACGGCCCTTGATGATGCCCTTGGAGGCGTCCAGCTTAAGACCACGCGGCAGTCCCTTGGCCTCAAAGTGAATGGGGCGTACTCCGGTGGTGGGGATGCGGAAGATGAATTCTGCCTTGGGACGGGCGCCGTAAATTTTGGGCCCGTTGATACGGGGAGCGTCAGGAGCTGGAGGGGTAAGGATGAATGCGGAATTATCCACGGCCTGGTCCTGCTCCTGTGCAGAAAAAGACATGAGCGCCGCAAAAGAAACTACGAGCAAACAAAAGAAACGGTTCATATTGATTCAATTATGACATTAATAAATGTACTAATAAAATAAAATTTAACTTCGATTTTTGTTAATCCGTGGCAAAATTACATAATAATTCTCACTTAAAACCACTTTTCACAAAACAATATTTAATTCCCCTGATAATATCGGAATACATGCTCATAACAGTTGCCTCAATCTTCCGTATCAGCTCTTCACGCTGGACTTCTTCCGACTGCTCAAATCTATTGTATGCCATAGTCTCTATTATTTAATCTTTAATGCTTTGAACACCCAATAAATGATAGTTATACCTATCACATAAGCCACAAGGTCTGTCCAAAGGAAACCTTGTCCTAACATCATGTGGCCAACAAATGTGTTTCGGAAAGACACAAGCCATTGCCAACGTAAGAGTTGTGAGAATTCCACTATAAATGAATGTGCCAGGCTGACAATGGCTACTGTTCGTAGTTTACTTTTGACAAGAATAATACGCCAAAAGCAGAAGACCATCATAGCCCAAAGCGCATCACCTATCTCTTTAGGAAGCCAAGTGATGTGCCTGGAGTAAAGGCCTAATGGAATTAACACAACAATTCCTATCAATGATATGAGAATTTTTCTCTTCATTATTCTTCCTTGAAGACAAATTTTATTTGCGGAAACACTTTGCCTTCTTTCTCTAAGTCCTCCTTTGCTTCAGCAAGACATTCGTTCAAGTTTTCCTTTGCTTCTTCAATGGTTTTGCCTGTGGACGTTAGATAGCCGCCAAGTATTTCAGTCTCTGTCTGACACCAATAGCTGCCATCCTTTGCTTTCTCAATTGTTACTAATACTTCCATATCAATCTTATTTTAATACGATGGTATCTGACCACCTCGTAGTGGGGGTCTTACTCGTTGGGATTTGAACTGGACCTGGTCCAGAAATTTATGAATCATTGACATAGTATGATGCTATTGTGCATTCAAATAGGGTTTGAGGCGTTCTTCCGCCTTATGGATGAGGTCGTGCGTGCCGCTGCCGTCGACGACGTAGCGG
>CACYXI010000039.1 GCA_902778265.1 uncultured Bacteroidales bacterium
TGATGCTTGTATGTTCAACTCACAGAACTTCCAGTTTGTGAAGCTTCCAAAGGAGTGTACCACAGGTTCAAGCATCATGCCTCATAAGAAGAACCCGGATGTGTTTGAGCTTATCCGTGCGAAGAGCAACAAGCTCCAGTCACTCCCAACTCAGGTCACTCTCATTCAGAACAATCTGCCTTGTGGTTACTTCCGTGACCTTCAGATCATCAAAGAGGTATTCCTTCCTGCATTTGACGAACTGAAGGATTGTCTGAATATGACTGCCTATATCATCAATAAGATTGAGGTTCGTGAGGATATTCTCGATAACCCAATGTATGATCCTATCTTCTCTGTTGAGGAGGTGAACAGACTTGCCGTTGAGGGTATGCCATTCCGTGATGCCTATAAGAAGGTAGGTCTGGATATTGAGGCTGGCAAGTTCACTCCAAACAAGAACATACACCACACTCACGAGGGTAGTATAGGTAATCTCTGCAACGACCGTATTCAGGCTCTTATGCAGAGCATCCTCGATGGTTTCCACTTTGAGAAAGTGGAAGAGGCGGAGAAGAAACTGTTAGGATAAAAGACCCACCCCCTTACCCCTCCCATAAAGGGAGGGGAGTAGTTAGTATGGAAGTGCAAAAGAATATAAAAGATAGGATAAAGTGTTTTTTCCACAGCAAAAAAAAATATCTACTTCCCTCCCTTTATAGGAGGGGTATGGGGGTGGGTCTTTTTTTTCTTTTCCTATTCTCTTGCACCACCAACGACTTTGAGTTTGAGAAGAAGTATCAATGCTATTTCACCTTTGACTGCGGAATGCATCTGGGAACTGGCTTACAGAGTTGTCTAAACTCTATGTCTCCTGGATTGTTCTGCATGGTGTGGCAAGAAACGAAACAGAGTGTAAGACATATCAATATCCAGCTCTATAATCAGAAGACGGAGGATGTGGCTATCACTACTGCACTTGAAACAATGCGATCATGCACTCTTGGGGCAAGTAACGGTTTGATAATAGGCTGTTCAAACCTGAATAACGGCGAACTTTATGCCTTCGACCGCCAATGCCCTAACTGCATAGAACTGGGCTTTTATAAGGCTCTACAATGGGAGAACAACGGTCTTTGGCTGAAATGCCCTAAGTGCGAAAGGGTATATGACCTCAACAACCACGGCTTCGTAGTAAAAGGCGAGAGCGGTAATAAACTGATGAGGTACAGGGCTTCGTTTAATGGGACGATATTGATGGTAGGGAATTAAGACCCACCCCCAGACCCCTCCCATAAAGGGAGGGGAGTAGATACATTTTATCGCGGTGGAGGGAAGGATAAGACAAATTTTATAACATTATAGTGAACAAATGCTTAGAATATTTCGAGAAATAGCAAATATATTTAGTCGAAAAGACTATCTACTCCCCTCCATTTATGGGAGGGGTTTGGGGGTGGGTCTCTTCCTTTTTGCTTGGTTAGGCTACTCCTATGCCCAAACCGCCCGTAAGTTCACACTCGTGAACTCTGCTGACGGCAAGTCTGAATTGACGGTCTATCTCCCTTCTGAAGAAGCATTGGCTAAGTCGAATGGTAGATTCATTGTGGATTGTCCAGGTGGTGGTTATATACATCTTGCCATGAAGCATGAGGGGCATGACTGGGCAGAATACTATAATAAGCAGGGTATTGGCTTTGCCGTACTGCAATATCGTATGCCGAATGGTGATCGAAATATTCCGCTCTCTGATGCTTATAACGCTATTCGTACGGTGAGGGATAGTGCCAAGGTATGGCACGTAAACCCTAATAACGTGGGTATTCAGGGCTTCTCTGCCGGCGGACATCTGGCAAGTGCCGTTTCTACCCATGCTCCTATGAGCGTGCGTCCTGACTTCGCCATCCTCTTCTACCCTGTTATCTCAATGAACGAGCGACAGACCCACAGAGGCTCTTGCGTGGGCTTCCTTGGTGAACAGCGTAATGATGAGAACATGCAGAAGCAATGGAGCAGCGATAAGGCAGTACGTCGCCACATGGTGCCTCCTACTATTCTCATCTTCTCTAATGATGACAAGGTGGTGCCTCCTGCAACAAATGCCGTTGCCTACTATTCAGCACTTCGTAGTGCCGGTGGCAACTGCTCTATGTTCTGCTACCCAAGTGGCGGTCATGGCTGGGGATTCAGAACTAAGTTTCAATATCACGACCTGATGCTCTCAGAGCTTAGCCAATGGCTCAACGACCTAAAGATGCCTACAGATTCTGCCGTAAAGGTGGCTTGCGTGGGCAATAGCATTACCGATGGTCACGGCATTGACGTTTCTGATATGTACGGCTACCCTGCCCGCTTAGGAAATAACCTCGGTCATAACTACGCAGTAAAGAACTTCGGCGTTAGCGGTCGTACTCTCTCTAACTCTGGCGACTATCCTTACCAGAAGGAAGAAGCATGGAAGAGATGCCTTGAGTGGCAGCCACAGGTAGTGGTTGTTAAGCTTGGCACTAACGATACAAAGACTCACAACTGGAAGACTGCCGAGGGCGACCTTATGGCAAGTATGAAGACAATGGTAGATTCACTTCGTGCACTTCCAACTAATCCACGTATCATAATTGCAGCTCCTATTCCATCATTCAAGAACGTTTGGGATATCCGTGATTCCGTAACCGTAAACGCTGTTATTCCACAGATTCAGGAATTTGTGAAGAAGGAGAACCTTGAATATCTCGACCTCTACAACGCTATGAACTCTCTTGAGAACCTGCAAAAGGAATACCTGCTAAGAGACGGCGTTCATCCTAACGAGAAAGGCTGTCAGCAAATAGCCAACCTCGTAGCTGAAAGAATAAAATCACCTGTTCCTGTAAAAACAAATAAGGAAAAGAGGGTTATGAAGAGGAAGAAATAATTACTAATTACTAATTACGAATTACTTAGTTACTACTTTGAGCGAAAAATGCTAACTAGGTCATTAGTAATTCGTAATTAGTAATTGAAAACAGGTAATTCGTAATTTGTAATTCGTAATATAAAAGAAGCATTATGCTAAAAAAAGTTATTCTTGGGGCAATCATTCTTAACTTGCTTCCACTTGGGGGATCGGAAAGCTTTATTCACGCTCAATCTACTCTCCTTCACTACAAGAGTCCTGCAACCTATTTTGAAGAGGCTCTTCCTATTGGTAACGGCACTCAGGGTGCTATGGTTTATGGTGGTGTGAAAGAGGATAAAATCTCTCTCAATGACATTACTCTCTGGACAGGTGAGCCTGATTCAGTCCTTTATTCAAGTCAAGCTCTTGAATCTCTTGATTTGCCTGAAGCTCCTAAGACCTTCCTCGTTGATGAAGAACTTGCAGCCAAGACCGACTCTGCTGCCAAAGAGGTACACAAGCCTTTTGAGGCACTTGCATCTATCCGTGAGGCTCTCTTCAAAGAGGACTATAAGGGTGCAGAAGAACTTCAGAAGAAAATTCAGGGCCACTACACACAGAACTATCAGCCTCTCGGCACTCTGACAATACATAACCTCAATGATAACGAAGGTGCTGAATATACTCGCTCTCTCGACCTTACCCGTGCACTTGCCACAGTTAAGTATTTTGGCGAGCAGCGTGACTATTTCGCTTCTGCTCCTGATTCTGTTATTGTCATTCGCATGAAGTCAACAGACGGTAAGCTCCTCAACAAGCGTCTGAGCTATAACTGTCAGTTGAAGAATTCTATCTCTACCTCTGCTAATGAGATTATCATCGATGGCTATTGTGCCTATACAAGCAAGCCTAATTATGTTGGTGGCGATCAGAGTTTCCAGTATGATGAGAAGCGCGGTATTCACTTCCGCACTATCCTCCACGTTATCAACAAGGATGGTGAGGTAAGTGCAGAGAACAATGAACTGAAGATTAGCAACTGCTCAGAGGCCATTATCATTATTGCCAACGCTACAAGCTTCAACAGCTATAATCTTGACCCAGTAATTGACGGTCGTGACTATGAGACAATAGCTAAGACACGTATCAATAACGTTCTTGGCAAGTCATTCGACTCTATGCTCGAGACCCACGTAAACGACTATCAGCAGTATTTCAACCGCGTTAGCATCGACCTTGGTACAACTGCTGATTCTATCGCTACAAAGTCAACAGATATTCAGCTCAAGGAATATACCGATAGCGCAACAGTAAACCCAGACCTTGAGGAGCTGTACTTCAACTATGGTCGTTATCTCCTCATCTCTTGCTCTCGTACAAATGCCGTTCCTGCAAACCTTCAGGGTCTCTGGAACGAGTCAATACTTCCACCTTGGTCTTCTAACTATACAAGCAATATCAACGTAGAGGAGAACTACTGGCCAGCAGAGCTTTGCAACCTTCCTGAGATGCACAACTCTCTGCTTACATTTATTGACAAACTGCCTAACACAGGTACAATGACAGCCAAGGACTACTATGGAGTTCAGGAAGGCTGGTGTCTTGGCCATAATACTGACATCTGGGCTATGACAAACCCAGTAGGCGAAGGTAGCGGCGATCCTATGTGGGCTAACTGGAACATGGGTGGTGCATGGATTTCTACTCACCTCTGGGATCACTATGCTTTCAACATGAGTAAGTCTTATCTCAGTCAGGTATATGCTACAATGAAGGGTGCTGCTGATTTCTGCATGAACTGGCTCGTTAAGCTCCCTAACACCAACTATCTCATCACAGCACCTTCTACCTCTCCAGAGAATCAATTTAAAACTCCAGCTGGCTATGTAGGCGCTACTCTTTATGGTGGCTTTGCCGACCTTGCCATGATTCGCGAATGCCTTACAAACACTCGTGACGCAGCCGTTATTCTTGGTGAGGATCATGAGTATATCGAGAAGATAAACAATACACTCAAGAACCTCCTTCCTTATCGTGTAGGTAAGAACGGAAACCTTCAGGAGTGGTTCAACGACTGGGATGATGCAGATCCACAGCATCGTCATCAGAGTCATCTGTTCGGTCTCTATCCAGGTCATCAGATTACCACAACACGTACACCAGAACTTGCTGCTGCCTGCAAGCGCACTCTTGAGATCAAGGGCGACAAGACAACTGGCTGGAGCACAGGCTGGAGAATAAACCTTCAGGCTCGTCTGCGTGAGGCAGAGAATGCATACCACCTCTATCGCGTACTTCTCAACTATGTTTCTCCTGATGGCTATCAGGGTCAGGATCGTCGTTCAGGTGGCGGTACATATCCTAACCTCTTCGATGCTCACGCTCCTTTCCAGATTGACGGTAACTTCGGTGGTACTGCCGGTTTGGTAGAAATGCTCGTACAGAGTGAGCTTGTAGAGCGTGATAGAGCCATGATTACCCTTATCCCAGCGCTTCCAGAGGCATGGAAGGCACAAGGCTCTGTAAAGGGTATCAAATGTCGTGGTGGCTACACTATCGACTTTGAATGGAAAGATGGTGAGGTTACTTCATATCAGCTCAACAACGTGCGTTCTGACAAGCAGCCAGGTCGCGTAATCGTAATCTATGGTGATAAGAAGGATCCTATGACAAAGTAAAAAGCATCCCCAAGCATATATAGTAATGCCGCTTATGGAAATCCATCCGTAAGCGGCATTTATCATCTTTCTATGTAACTCCTATGTAAGTCCGAACCAAACTCGATGAATCTCCGTTCTGTAATGGTATCTTCACCGACTTTGCACCGACTTTGGTACGGAGGATCATAGGAGGAAGAGCGGAAGAACAACGGACAAACTAAATTCCAAATCAATTCCTTCTTTCTTGCATTTGTTATTAAAATCGCGCTTATTGAACGGACCTGCAATTATATCTTTCTTCTTGTAGATTATCCAATAGCTTTCTTTCATCTTACAGAGTTTTTCAAAATTTGCTTTAATACTATCTTTATCATGTTTACACATAGATAAAGTATCTTTCGAAAAGAAATATGCGTTAATGTAAAATTTATCGTATTTTTGATGCACTATGATATGGTTATCATCATAATTGTAATTTTCGACTTTTCCTGGTACAATAATATCAATACCATACATTCTCCTATCAGGAGATCTATCCGTTATCTTTACTATACTATAGTAATCAATATATTCTGCATAGTCATCTCCTAATTCATCAAAACAACAATCCAAAGTGGTGTAAAATTTTGCCATTTTATAAACACATGCAACAAATCCCACTACACAAAGAATTATACCGAGACAGCAACCTATACTTTTCTTGTGTTTCATTTCCTATCCGTTTTCTAAATTCATCTTAACGATATACTCATACAACCTCTTATAGAACGGATGCTTTGTAAGGGTATCTACGCTACCGAGAATGATAAGTTTCATCCTTGCTCGGGTGATGGCTACATTCATTCGTCGTAAGTCCCTCAGAAAGCCTATCTGCCCCTCATCATTGCTTCTTACGAGAGAAAGTATTATCACGTCGCGTTCCTGTCCCTGAAAGCCGTCAACGGTATTAACGGAAATGAGATGGCGGTATGGCTTGAAGAACTCACGCTTCTTTATCATTCGCCTTAATAGCTGCACCTGTGCCCTGTAAGGCGAAATGATACCTACATCTATTCGCTCGTCAAGAATACGCTGCTTGCCGATTCGCCCATAGTAAAGTTCAAGATGCTGGAGGGTTAGCTCCGCCTCTGCCTTGTTTATTCTGCCGAAAGACTCGCCGACAAACTCTTCCTTACTTTCAATTTCGTCAGGAAGGTCATCGGTATTGTACCACGACATAGGGTTGTCATAGTCGAGTATTCCGCGATATTTTATCTCTGGAGCCGTCTGGAGTTTACCATCATAGAACTCCCTGCTTGAGAACTGCATTATTTGGTCGTTCATTCTATACTGCACCTGAAGCAGAGTAACAATCTCTGGCTTGTTCTCCACAATACGCTCCATAAGCGTTTTGCCAAGTCCTGCCTTTAGGGCTGCAATACTCTTTACCGTTGGTGGCAACTGCTGATGATCGCCTGCAAAGATAACTCTCGACACCTTGCGGATAGGAATCCAGCAAGCTGCCTCAAGAGCCTGTGCAGCCTCGTCAATGAAGAGGGTGTTGAACTTCATGCCTTCAAGCACCCTATTAGCCGCTCCTGTGAGTGTACAGGCTATAACACGAGCCTCTTGGAATATCTCGGCATTGATACGCACCTCAAGCTCTGTGGCACGACTTTTCAGCCTATCCAACTGCTGATGATAGCTCTCAGAACCGCGTTTGCGCTTTGCCCTCATCTCGCGAATCGCCTTGCGAAGAGACCAGAGCTGAGGATATTCTGGATGACCTTCAAATTTACGCTCGTATGTGAACGAGAGCATCTTGTCATTTACGCGCGTAGGATTGCCCACACGAAGCACAGGGATGCCTCTATCCACAAGTTGCTCGCTTATCCAGTCAACAGCCATATTCGACTGGGCACACACCAGTACCTGACTCTCTCGTCTAAGAGTCTCGTTGATTGCCTCTACCAAAGTTGTGGTCTTGCCTGTTCCCGGAGGTCCATGAACCACCATCACATCCTTTGTCCACAATACCTCGTTAACGGCCTTCTCCTGAGTCTTGTTAAGCCACGGAAACTGCATTGGCTGAAAGGAGAATCGCTCTACTGGCTGATGCGAATAGAAGAGGTCGCGGAGATATGCCAGGCGGTTTCCTCGGGCGTGCATCACACGCTCAAGGGCATCAAACATAAGGCGGTAGGAGGTTTCGTCGAAGGAGAGGGAGATAAAAAGAGCGGCCTCTCCCCCCGCCCTCCCCCGTAGGGAGGGAGCCTGTCCGATCATGGAGAGTTCTCGTGCGTAGTCATCCTTTGGAAGAGCAACCACCATTCTGTCGCCATCCACAAAGCTGACCGTACCTGTAACGTTCAGGAACTTCACCTCTGACTTATTCTTATCATCCTCCTTTGGAACGGTTCGGAAGAAAGCAACTGGTCTTCCGAACTCAAAGTTATGCTCAATATCCTGATCCTCTGTGCGGAAAATCTCAACGCACATCTGGTTAAGGGAATTATAAAACGATTTCCCCACACGGACATTAGCCCATGCGTCACCACGTTTCACCTTTCGGCGAATGCCTATAGCCTCCGTCTGTTGCTGATAAGCCTGTTTCTCTGTGTTATACTCCATTTTCAGCAACAGATGTTGCTGCATGAGTTGTTGTAGGGCTGTTGCCATTGCTTGTTAAATGAAAAATGAAAAATGAAATATATTTCTTGGCACAAAGATAAGAATAAATATCCATAGTACAAAAAATCTGGCGTCTTTTATTTTCGATACCCTCTTTTTCATTAGGCTCTTTATTTTCAAAATATATTATACTACCCACCTATAAAGTTGACAAGAGGCATAAAAGGAGGTGTCTTCTTTCAAGGCAAAAGGTGGGGACTAAATCCGTCGTGCCTTCGCTGTAGCTCCTTTCTTCATCCTATGTAAATCCAATATAAATACCATTAAAAGACCATTAAATTACTATTATATTACCATTGTTTATGGTATTATAATGGTATTATTATGGTAATATAATGGTATTATAATGGTATTATGAACGGAGGAAGAAGGGAAGAACATAGAAGGGAAAGCAGACCTAAAGGATAGAAACCTCCCCTTCTCTCAGCACTAAAGACAATATGTCTAAAGGCTAAGAGAAGGGGAGGTTAACGTGAGTTTGATGACTTGCTTCAGCTTGATGAGCCAAAACGAATAATTTCTATATTTGTATATTGTTGAATATCATGTAGTTGAATGAGCTCTGAAGGAGCGATACCTAACAGGGCAGTCCGATAGGGCTGTTATATTTGTCGATATAGGGGGAATGAGGTCTGAAGGACCGACACCTAAAGTCATAGTTTTCAGGTATCGCACTTACAGCGCTCCTTTAATCACGCATCTACCGAATAACAGCCCTTTCGGACTGCCCTTTTAAGTGGCGGGCTTTCAGCCCTCGCAGTCTTGGATTTTCGCAAAGCTCAACAAGCTAAAGCCAGTCGTTGAACTCACGTTAATTTACCGTATTTGTAAAATAATAATAGTTTTTATAATCCTAACTTTTCATACAATTTTTCACTTCTTTCATCCGACCAATCTTCAAAAGACACAGCTTCGACTACACCTTTTGGTAACATCTTGTATACATCCCCATTTCCTGATCTAAAAAGGACTTCGTCATTTGAGTACTCTTTATAATTATCTAATAATGGGGTAGTTTCCTTTATTAGTTGTTGATCAATGATATCTGGGCAAAGAAGATTTTCTACACCATAAAATGTGATTATTCGTCCATTTCTTTTAAGACATCCACTTAAATTCTTTCTTGTAAATGTATCAATATCACTTACGATGAAATAGCTTTCATTTTCAAATGAAGCAAAACGTATAGACGTTATAAAGGAAGTGTTGTTGATGTTGAGATGTTGGTTTATCATATTGTTGAAGGAAGCATTTCTAATGCCTGTTGTATCCGACACTATTTCCTTGAATCTTAAATCTTTTTCCTCAGCCTTGATAATGCAATCTTTCGACTTGACCAGATAATGTTCTATATTCGGTTTTCCGTCATATATATAATTTGCATCGGTAAATGACGTATAATGTTTCAATATTGTTTTGTCACTTGCAAACACGGAATCTACCAAAGATTCTGCAATTGAATCTTTTATATATGAATAATATACTACCAACTTATTTTTATAATTGAAGCATCCATCCATCTCTTTATTCCAATAGAAAGGAGAATGTCCGATGTCAAATAAAGTTCTATCTTCAATTTTATAGAATCTCAGTATTATTATACTGTCTTTATCATATCTTGTCGTATAGTCATTAAGGACTTCTGCAAGACTGTCTGATATATTATGAGAATCCATAGCATCCTTACATCCAGTAAGGATTAACGTGATGACTATTAGCGGTATAAATAATTTAGAATTTAAGTTTGCCATCTTTTATTATGATTGTTTTTAGAATACTCCTTGTTAAGTTTTCCAATTATTTATATGTTTTCTGAGTAGCAACAAAAAATCATGTTCCTCGAAACTTATATTTGCTTTATCCTTATTGATAGATTTTCCTTATCAAAAACGCAAGTTCACGAGGAGTCCCTATGTGCAACTGGTTTGCTTCCATCACCCAACATGAATCCGCCATCTGAATGGCAATCTCTACATCATGCGTTGAGAGGAAAACCGTTTTTTGCATATCGTGGCATAGAGTGAGGAGAAGCTGCATGGTCTCTACCTTTGAAGGGAAATCAAGAAAAGCCGTTGGCTCGTCAAGATAGATAACGGGAGTCTGCTGCGCAAGAGCCTTAGCAATCATCACTTTCTGTCGCTCTCCATCGCTAAGGGTATCAACCATACGATCAGCTAAAGCCGTGATTCCAACCTTCTCCATAGCCTCGCTTACTATCTCGCGGTCATCATCATTCATACCTCCCCAGAAACCCGTGTAAGGCATTCTGCCCATAGCCACAAGTTCTCGTGCACTCATATACTCCATCTTTGAGCGTTCTGTAAGCACCACACCAATAAGGCGAGCACGTTCCTGTGGCGTGAAATCGTCAAGTTCACGACCATCGTATGTGATACTACCCGCAAGGGCAGGTTGAAAGGCAGAGAGAGTGCGTAGAAGGGTGGATTTTCCAGCACCATTAGCCCCAAGCAGACAAGTAAGTTGTCCGCTATTCAGTTTTGCGTTGATGCCGTCAGCCACAATAATATTGCCATAGCCTATTGATATGTTGTCTAGTGAGATGGTCATTGTTAGTTCATAGTTCACAGTTCATAGTTCATAGTTTATAATTCATAGTTCATAATTGTGATAGTGAGAAAGGAATGATAACTCTGAACTATGCACTTTGAATTATGAACTCAATAAACTTTACCGATGCAAAAGTACTGTAAAAAAACCGAAAAAACAAAAATAATTACTTTTTCTTTTTGAAATATCATATATTCTGATTATCTTTGCACTTGCAAATCACGACCCTATCCTAAAAAACTCTCACGCTAAGTGAGATTTAGAGGGTCTAACTATGGGGCTTGATAGTTCAATGGATAGAACAACTCTCTCCTAAAGAGTAGATCCGGGTTCGATTCCCGGTCGGGCTACTTTTCAAAGTTTAAAGTAATAAAGAATAACGTGTAAAGTTGTTGGCGCATTACAAAAGACGCCATCACCAAATCACCAAACACCTAAACACCCATCAGAACAATGAAAGACTACACCGTTTACAAAGATCTTTCTCTACGTGAGGCAAGTATTCTGAGAATATACGAAATGGCTGTTTGTTTGTGTAACGAATATGTCAAGAAGGTGCGTAGTGGCGAAGGAACGCCACGCGACTTAGTTCATGCAGCATGGATATACCGTAAGTATATCTATTGTCTCGACAGGTCATTCTATTTTGTTGGTCAGTGTGCTTTCCTCGACCTCAAGGGCAACCTCATTCCTGCAGAAAAGGCTGTGAAGCAGGTGTTTAGGGATATATTGTCTTCTGCCGGAGCCAATCGCAAGACTGTTAAGAGCGTACTAAAGGGCGGATGGGCTTATCAGCTCATGGATAACTCCATCGGTAGGGCTACATGGAATGATGAGTTTAAGAAGGCTGTTGCAAAGGAAATGTATGACTTCACCCACACAGCCGACCTTCTTGATGCCGGTTACTCTCATTTCTCTACCCGTAAGGATGCGCGTGTTGATGATCGCGGACAGATAGTTGTGATAGAATTTATAGCCTACGATCACGATCCTATCATCACCTTCGCCATTGCCGATGCTATGGGCAATCTCCAGTATCAGCATCCTGTAGATTTCGCTACCTACCGCCCTATCATTCTTGACGAATTGCATGACATTCACTTCCGTTGGCATGATGCCTCAGAAGAACAGGCAGACAAGTACTGGCAGGTACGTATGACAACAGAGGAAAAGGAATAAATACCCCCCATATATATAAAACGCAAAGACACGAAGATACAAAGAAAAAAATATCAACCTGTACAACAGAAATTAATAGAACACAGATTTTTAGGATTTTAGAGATATTAATCACGAGCGTAAGCGAAGAAAATCCCTTAAATCTGTGTAATCTGTGTTCAAGATATAAAACCACAGATATTCGGGATCTCACAAATGTCAATCATAAGCGTAAGCGAAAAATCCCTTCTATCTGTGCAATCTGTGTTTAATATATAAAACCACAGATATTCGGGATCTCACAGATGTCAATCACGAGCGTAAGCGAAGAAAATCCCTTAAATCTGTGCAATCTGTGTTTAAAATATAAAACCACAGATATTCGGGATCTTACAGATGTCAATCACGAGCGTAAGCGAAGAAAATCCCTAAAATCTGTGCAATCTGTGTTCAATTAATTTCACTCGTACAGGTCGAAAATCATAAGAAAATAAAAACTTTGTGTCTCTGCGTCTTTGCATTTTTAGTGATGATAGAGAAATCATAAATTTCGCTTATTTTTACACACAATAACTATATTAATCCAAAATGAAAAAGACAATAAAACCTTTAATCTTGGCTTTACTACCCCTGATGATAGCATCATGCGGTTCAGACAAAGAAAAAAATGTGGCAGTAAGTCCAACGGATGATCACAGCCAGTTTGTTACGCTTACTGATGTAGTTCCCGATGCTATCATGGAAATACGCTACTACGGCACTTACAATTTCGTAGGCACTCGTATAGATGGCTACGAGGAACCGACGGCTCTACTCACCCGACAGGCAGCCGATAGTCTGCGTGCCGTGAGCGATGATGTGAAAGCATTGGGGTATCGCTTAAAAATATACGATGCCTACCGTCCGCAAAAGGGTGTTGACCACTTCGTGCGCTGGGCAGAGAACATTCCAGATACCATGATGAAACGTTATTTCTATCCAGACCTTGACAAGAGCGTACTCTTTGAACAGGAATATATCTACGAAAAAAGCGGTCATACGCGCGGTTCTACGGTCGATCTCACTCTTTTCGATATGCGTACCGAGAAGGAAGTTGATATGGGTGGTACATTCGATTGGTTTGGTCCAGAAAGCCATCCTGACTTCTGTGGTGATCCAGAGACAGGAAAATACACAGGCGACAACCACAAGAGTCCCGTAAAGCGCTCTATCACCCCTCAGCAGTTTGCCAACCGCATGATTCTTCGTCAGGCTATGCTCCGTCATGGATTTAAGCCATTGGATAGCGAGTGGTGGCATTTCACACTGAAAGATGAGCCTTTCCCTGATACATATTTCACATTCCCCGTGAAACAGATTAAACAATAGAGTTTTTCAATTAACAATTAACGTGAGTTCGATGAACAAAAAACTTTGCTGATTTAGCAGCAAGCTGCTGTTTACGGAACAAAAATTTTTCGCAAAGCTCAACAAGCTAAAGCAAGTTCTCCAAAATTACCAGAAAATTTATTCCCAAAAAATTAAATTTTTAAGTAAATGTACAGAATGTTTTTTTAATCAAGAATTAGAGAATTTGAGAAAATTGAATTAATACGAAAGAGAGAAGGTTTAGCTCGACGGCCGAAGGGAAAGTCAATTTTGCTACTTGCGTAGCATTTGGAATAGCCGTGACAAACAGAAGCGAAAGCGACATTTCTCAAATTTCTTCCCTATGGTCAGAGGGTCTTCGACAAATCTCTTATAAATTCAAAAGAAAAAATCTCTAATTACTTCCCTACGGTCAGTGGGTCTTCGACAAATCTCTCTAATTCTTGATTATAAAACTAAATTTGGCTACTTACTTATATAATTTTCTGAGTCAAATTTTCTGGTCATCGTCGCTAATTTTTGTTCCAAAACCAAGCAACAGAGTTGCTTTTATAGGACATTTTGAATCCATCGAACTCTTGTTAATTATTAATTGAAGGCATGTTAATTGTTAATTGTTAATTCTTAATTTTTAATTGAAAAAAATCTCCACCTCTGCCACAGATTGGCGTACCCTTGTTGTACCTTTGCACTCAGAAAATCAAAGATCGTGCGCCAGCCTTTAAGGGCTGACACGCACTTTTTCTTTCGTGCGAGGATGCTTTGCACGTTGCACTCAGAAAATCAAAGATCGTGCGCCTGCCTTTAAGGGCTGACACGCACTTTTTCTTTCGTGCGAGGATGCTTTGCACGTTGCACTCAGAAAATCAAAACACTATGGACAACGATAGAGGACAAGGCTTGATAAGCAAATATGTCTGGGTGATTGAAACCATACATCGCAGACAAAAGATCTCATTCAAAGAACTGAATGAGAGGTGGCTTCGTGATGACATTAGCAGAGGCGTGGAGATACCCAAGCGCACGTTCGACAACTGGCGTAATGCTATCTGGGATATGTTCGGTATTAATATCGCCAACGAGAATCGTGGCGAGTACCGCTATTATATAGAGAACGAAAAGGATATAAGCCAGAACGGACTCCGCTCTTGGCTCTACAACACGTTCTGCGTAAGTAATGCCCTGGCAAACAGCCAATGTGTCAAAGACCGTATCATTCTAGAATACGTGCCATCCGGACAAAATCACCTTCAGCCCATCATCGAGGCTATGAAGGAAAATCGTGTGCTCAACATCACCTATCACAGCTATTGGAAGGACGAGGAGAACAACTTCGATGTTCAGCCTTTCTGCGTAAAGCTGTTCCGTCAGCGATGGTATATGGTGGCACGAAGCACCTATTCTTATTACTACGAGAAAGGTCCACGCATATATGCCCTCGACAGAATACATTCTCTTCATACCACCGACGATACCTTCGAAATGCCGAAGGACTGGAATGCTGAAGAATACTTCGATGGTTGCTTTGGTATCATAGCCGACCATAGAACGGAGATTCAAGATGTCAAGCTGAAGGTATCGGCAGGACAGGCTAACTATATCCGTGACCTCAAGCTCCATGATTCGCAAGATGAGATAGAGAAAAACGAGGAATACAGTATCTTTACCTATCATTTACGACCATCCTACGACTTCATCCAAGAGCTATTATGGCATGGTGGCGACATGGAAGTGCTTGAACCGCAATCACTTCGTGAAGATATTGCAGGTATCATTAAACGTATGAACGACAAATACAATAAGGTATAATTCAAGTTCAACAAATACGTTAAAACAAAAACAAGAAAAACTCCTTAGTTTCTTAGAGCCTCTTGCTGAGTCTCTTCTGATATGAGCCTTTATTTTCCTTGTAAGCTTTTGAGGCTTACAGATAAAATAAAATCTCATATCATGCCTACGGTAAGACATTAAGGAAAAAACATAAAAAATTAACAATGAATAATTATATGCAATCAGCCGATAGCGCCCCGAAGGGGCAAAAGCACATAGCCTAGGGCATCGCCCTAGGTAGATAGAGGTTGGTAATTTCGCCCTGAAGGGGCAAAAGCATTTATTTTCATTAGGGCTTTTGCCCTTACTGGGCGAATACACTAACTACATTGTACATAGGGCGTTGCCCTATGCTAAATGCTTTTGGACTTTCAGCCCGCTTGTCATATTCATAAAGATAAATTAAATAAAGAATATACAATATGCGAGATTTTGCAGCAATAGATTTTGAGACAGCAAATAATGAGCGTTCCTCGGTCTGTTCCGTGGGAATAGTCATAGTGCGCGATGGTGAGATAGTAGATTCGTTCTATTCTCTCATACAACCAGAGCCAAACTATTATAATTACTGGTGTTCTCAGGTGCATGGCCTGTGTCAGCAAGACACGGAAGATGCTCCTGTCTTCCCGAAGGTATGGGAAAAGATAGAACCACTTATCGAGGGTTTGCCCCTTGTAGCCCACAACAAAGCCTTTGACGAAAGTTGTCTGAAAGCCGTGTTCCGTGTCTATCGTATGGACTATCCCGACTATGAGTTTTACGACACGCTATGCGCCTCCCGACGTGCGTTCCGCTACTTGCCCAACCACCAGTTACACACCGTTGCAGCCGAGTGTGGCTATTGTCTGGAGAACCACCACCATGCCCTTGCCGATGCTGAAGCCTGTGCGTGGATAGCGAGGGAGATACTGTGAATAATTACTAATTACGAATTACGAAGTACAAATTACCTTGAAGGAAAAGAAACTATGTATGGAAAAAAACGAAAAGCCTTGAAAAGGCGAAATAATATAGGCGTGGGTGTAAACCTACGTAACATTGATATCCATTTTCAATAGCGCCGTAGGTGCGACATAATTCCATATCATGCTGAGAAATATAGAATTATCTCGTCCTATCAGAACTTTTCATATTAAAAAATTGTCAGAAAATGCAAATTGTAGTTTGCAATATTCTATAAAAATGATGTTTTAAGCACTTTGAATTGAAGTTTTTGTGAAATTCTTTCTTTGTTTTCAAGGAAAAACAGTACTTTTACACCGTCTAATGCTATCGCTAAGCGGTTAGAGACAAATCTCAGATGTATGTCATAAGGTATTTCGTCTTACACCTAAACGCATAAAACGTTCAAAATAGACAAGTGTGATAAATGCAATATCTATCGCACTATATCGAACACCTAATAATATAATTAAAAATTAAACTAATAGTTATGTATAGAATACTCAATCCCCAAGAGGAGCCTAAAGGACAGATTTTGACTTCTATGTTTAAATCTTCTTTCCGTCAAGATGTTTTCGCATATCGAAAACTGAGTCATGACATATATATTTTTTCTCAAAGAACAGGTTTGCAAATAATTAATGCCGTTAGAGTCGCAGAGAACATTCCAGCCTTTTTGGATATACTGAATGAGTTCTTTATGTCAAAGGAGCCAATGTATGATTTACATCAAATGCTCATTGATGATCCTGTTAGATATATTACTAGTGATGAATTGTATACTTTTAGTAGTAATTATATTTCTCACATAAATGAAACAGGGCTTTATTATGATTGGGATAGAGAACATTACCTTTGGGAGTTCATATGGGAAATGATTAGAAATGTTGAGTTCCCCGATATGCCGTCAAGAATGGAATCTCTTTTCTTATTTGATAGCATGGATAACGCGATGAATTTCAAAGCAGAATACCGTGATTCTAACTATCAGTTGGTTAATGTAAATTTATTAGGAGGTACAAGATTGTCTTTTGACATGAACTGGTTCAGTAATGTTCCAAGTAACATCCCACTCTCAAAAGTAAAAGAGTTTGCTCGCAATTATTGGATGCAAGCACATACAGATAAACCTGTAATTGAAGTTCTTTACCAAGGCGAATATTCATGGTAATAATCTATAATTGGATTAATTAATAAATATTTATACGATATGAAGTTTCTAAAAAAAGAAGAATTTGAATTGTTCAATAAGTATGCTGGAAAATCATCTTACGATAATCCTGACGCACATGAACAACTGAAAAAATTGTATTATAAATTGGGAGAAATATCAGATGCGCTTCAAGCATATGGTTTTATATCCCATATTAGACGTAATCCACAAAATCAAGGACAAAAATTTGAAGGATATCATTGGGCACAATTATGTCCATCATATTGTCATGATGCAGATGGTAAAATCTTTTTTGTAATAGATTTTACATCTGAAGGATTTGGAGTTCACATAGATTGTAACCAACGTAGAGGTTTTTTTATAAATGAGAACACCGAAAATCTACAGTTTTGGGATAGTTTATCTGTGGATAAAGTATGCGAACTAAATAAAGATGAAATAGTTAAGTGGGTGCTCGCTTATTGTGAACAGCATAAGAGAGATTTCTTGCTGTTCGGAAAAGAATACAATATAAGATCATGTATAAATCTATTAAATATGGAAACATATAGCAAGTTATTGATAAATAATAAGAACCTTATCCTCACTGGTGCTCCCGGTACTGGTAAAACTTATCTTGCAAAACAGATAGCGGCACAAATGATACTCGGCAAGGAGTATGATGAAAAGTCTGCATCTGATGAAGAGAAGGAGAAAATGGAAGAACAATACGGCTTTGTTCAATTTCATCCCTCTTATGATTACACAGACTTTATGGAAGGATTGCGTCCTAAAGAGAACAATGGGAATATATCTTTCCAAAGAAAGGATGGAATCTTTATTGAATTCTGTCGCAAGGCTTTAAAAGCAAAGACAGAAAAATTTGTCTTTGTGATAGATGAGATCAATCGTGGTGATCTATCAAAGATTTTTGGCGAGTTGTTCTTTAGCATAGATCCGGGGTATAGAGGAGAGAAAGGAAAGGTAAAGACACAATACAGCAATCTCTGGGAAGATAAATACGGAGATTCTGACTTTTTCTTCATTCCTGAGAATGTGTATATAATAGGCACAATGAACGATATTGACCGTAGTGTCGAGAGTATGGATTTTGCAATGCGAAGACGTTTCGCATTCAAAGAAGTACGTGCAGAAGAGCGTATTGACATGATAACAGCAAACGAGAAACTTGGCTCAGATGATATCTGTGCGGAGATAAAGGGACGCATGAATAATCTGAATAAAGCAATTCTTGAAATTCAAGGACTTTCTCCTGCTTATCAAATTGGTGCTGCTTATTTTCTCAAGTTAGAGAACTATTTGACAAGTGATGGCAAAGTTGACGAAAGTTCATGGAAGAGCCTATGGGATAATCATCTATATGGGTTATTATTTGAATATCTGCGTGGTATGCCTAATTCAGAAGAAGAATTAAAGAACTTGGAACGTGCATATAATTTAGAACAAGAATAAAAACATAATAGAATCTTCTATCTATGCCAAAAATCGTTCATCTAACAGATAACTCAGAGAAAGAATTGAAGAAAAAGGACTGTTTTTCTGATGTCATCAAAATAGCTGGTCTTGGGAGTTTGAAGAATAATCCTGATCTATTGGTATTTCCGCACTCTTTTTCAGAATTGAAAGATGGGATTGATAATCTTTCAATTCTGACTATTCATGATGCCAAACACGATGGGGAAGAATATGCCTCATTAAAAGTATGTACTGGCAACTTGATGGGGTTTGTTGGTATGAATGATACATCCGTAAGTATTCATTCTCGTTTCACGCATAAGAAACATGACGGTGATGTAGATGAAAAATCGCAAGATTTCTTTCTTTATTATCTTCTGCAAAAGGTGTTCTCTATCAATATATTTTACTTGGAACATACTCAAAGCAAGAATGATAAAGTTTTTGATTTTTTGCTATTCTTGTTTCCTGTGATGTTGAAAAATGCCTTATCACAAGGGCTTTTCAAGGAATATAAGACAAACAGTTATGATGATGCAAAAGTTAAAGGTTGTATCAATATAAGTCGTTTCATACGTTATGATATTCCTTTTAAGGGTACTGTTAGCTATTCTACCCATGAGCGTAGTTTTGATAATTCTATGACTCAGTTGATTCGGCATACTATAGAATATATCAAGCGTCATCCGTTTGGGACAAGTATCTTGAATGAAGATGCTGAAATGACAGAAAATGTAAACATAATTATCCAAGCTACACCAACATATAACCAGCGTAACCGCATACAGGTACTTAATGCTAATCGTCGTCCTAAAGTGCATCCTTATTTCACTAAATATAGGGATTTACAGCAGTTGTGTGTGCATATACTTAGACACGATACTTTAAAATATGGAAAGGAAAAGGATAAAATTCATGGAATCCTTTTCGATGGTGCTTGGTTATGGGAGGAGTATTTGAACACTATACTGAAAAAACAACGATTCAATCATGCGGAGAATAAATTAAAGCGTGGTGGACTTCCGATGTTTGCAAAAGCAGATGCAGACAAAGGAATTAAACATAATAATCAAACTATCTATCCAGATTTCTATAAAGAGAATTTCATTCTTGATGCCAAATATAAGCATCTGAACGATGGGGTTGGGTGTGAAGACTTGTATCAAGTAGTGACATACATGTATTGTAGTTGTGCTAAACATGGTGGTTATATCTACCCTGACGAAGGAAACGGAGTTTATCACAAGCATCAACTTGCTGGCTATAATGGCTTTATACATCTTTTGCCTTTCAAGGTGCCTCAGAACTTAGAAAAACATGAAGATTTCGTTAAACAGATTCAAGAGGTAGAAGAAACAATAGAGAAGATAATTGTTGAAATAGATAGACAATGCTAAAATACATCTCCAACTCCATTCATTACAAAGAGGTGCTTTCACGGGTACAATCCGTGAAGCATACTCTTTGGATTGGAACGGCTGACATAAAAGACGTTTATATTGAGGTGGGCAAAGAGAAAAAGCCGTTTCTGGCTCTCATTGCCCAACTCATTAGGCGGGACGTGGATGTGAGACTCATTCACGCAAAAGAGCCTGGCCCTAATTTCCGTGAGGACTTCGACAAGTACCCTGTGCTGTTCGACCGTCTGGAGAGGGTGCTCTGTCCGCGCGTTCATTTCAAGATACTCGTCTTCGACTGTAAAGAGGTGTATATTGGTAGTGCCAACCTCACAGGTGCAGGTATAGGTATGAAAGCGGAAACAACTCGTAACTTTGAGGCTGGAATATTGACTGACGAGCCTGAGATTGTAGAACAGGCTATGAACCAGTTTGATGATGTATGGATAGGAAAACATTGCAAGAAATGCAAGCGAAGAGACTTTTGTCCTGATCCAATAGCGTAAAATGCCATGAACTAGCGAGGAATTTCACGCCTTTGGTGCTTGAACTGATAAAAATTAACGCAAATTCGACGAATTCAAGATAAACGCATCTTCGATGCTGAACTGACAATAATTACCAATCTTACCAATCTTTTACCATAAAGACAAAACATAAAAATGATAATTATTGGACTAAGATTGCTAAGATTGGTAATTATTGTCAGTTAAAAAAAATAGCTTGCTATATGCTATATAAGCAATACTCTTCTTCCTCCGTTGCAAATCCCTACCAAACTCGGTGCAAGTCCCATTTTTCGCCTATTCCATGAAAGGGATTAGAATGGGATTAGAAGCGAATTACAAGCGAAGGAGAAGCGAACCTGGAACGAGGGCATAACGAAGGCATAAAATAACAACTAATTAAACGCGAATTCGACAAATCAGCACCTTTGGTGCTTGAACTGACAATAATTACCAATCTTGCCAATCTTTATCCAATAAGAAATGGGATATTATGGAAAAAAGATTGCGTAGATTGGTAATTATTGTCAGTTAAAAGCAACTTGTTGCTCATCTTTTTCAATTCATCGAACAAACGTTAAAATAACCACGAATTTAACACCCATGATTTGCAATGTAGAGATTATAAGTGTGATTTTTTTTTTAGAATTAAACGCCAAACACGTACACACCCATAAAAATGAGGGTATAACAAACAGAGTATCAGGTAGTTTAGGGGCGTGTACGTGTTGGTCTAACACGTACACAAGTCGTACACAACACATACACACTTCTTGCACAAAAATATATTTTTGTGCAAGTTTTCGCTCATTACATAAATTTATAGAGCGTGACGACCCGTGTACGTGTTGTGTACATGTTTGGCAAACACGTACACGCCTTTAACTTATTGGATATCAGTGTAATTAGATGCGTTTTTAGTGGGCGTGTACGTGTTTGGCGTTTAATTCTAAAAAAAAAATTTCAACCTGAACGGTTGAAATATTAATGTTTCAATTAATGTCCTAATTAACGTACCAATTAATGCGTCATAAAAAATGCCTTACGGCTAAACATTAATTAGGACACACATTAAGACGTTAATTCTGACATTAATATTTTTCAGGACGAAAAAAAATAATTAATGCGATATTAAGGTTTAGCTCGACGACCGAAGGGAAAGTCAATGCGGAATTTATGATAATTAATGTCCTCACGAAGTGAAAACATATAATATCGCATTAATAACACATTAATTCCACATTAATTTCTTAATCATACAAGTCGAAAAATTTTCATCTTTTTTGGAAAAAAGGCAGATTTCTCAAACCTCTGCCACCATTTGGCGGAGGTCTTTACTACCTTTGCACCAGAATAATAAATAATTATGGGAACTATGGCAACAAGAAAGAAAATGGATTTGCTTTTGGCCGTAGAGCAGATCGTGGAGAAGGCAAAGGATTCGGGACTTAGTAGCGAGTTCTACCGCAAGGCAGATAGGTATATCAAGTATCTGTCAGAGGTTATGGATCTCACCAAGGAACAGAGCGTTATGCTGGCTCTGTTCATAGATAATAGTGACGATACAAGAATATCTCTTAGCGATATTGGCAGGTATCTTGACTGTCGTAATGCTCGTATAATAAGGTATATGAATGAGATAGATGTTCTCGAAAAGAGAGAGCTTGTAAGATGCAGCCGTGAGGATAAGCGCATGAGATACAGGGTGCCTATGGAAGTCATTGAGGCTTTTAAGAACAACAAGAAATATACTCCAAAGGATTGTTCCGGACTCTCATGCCAAGAGTTCTTTGATGAGATTGGGGAGGTGTTTGAGTTACGCGATAATAAAGAACTAACATACGAGTTAACCGTAGATAAGATTAAGCATCTCTTTGATTGCAATACTCATCTACTCTATGTTCAGAAGGTTAAGAGCTACAAACTATATGAGGATGATGAGATGCTGCTCGTTCTCTTCTCTCATCTGTTCGTAAACAATAACGCTGATTGTATAGGGTTTAATGATATTGACTTCCTGTACGAGAGATTTATATGGAACATGACAAGGTCAGATCTTAAGCAATGTGAGCATATTCTTCAGGAAAAAAAGCTAATAGAGTACAGCAACAATGACGGTTTTGCTGATAGGGATTCGTTCCGCATTACAACAGAAGCAAAGCGTGCTTTGTTCTCAGAACTGGATCTTGTTTCTATGAATCAAGAGAAGAAGCGTAATGATGTTGTAAAGGCTGAGGAAATCACGCCTAAGAAGCTATTCTATGGAGATAAGATTAGCAGTCAGATAGATGAATTGGGCAAGCTATTGGACGATGCACAGTATAAGGAGATTCGTAAGCGAATGAAAGATACTGGTTTCCGCTGCGGTTTTACCTGCCTTTTCTATGGTGCTCCTGGAACTGGCAAGACAGAGACTGCACTTCAGTTGGCAAGAATAACAGGGCGCGACATCGTTCAGGTCAACATTTCGCAGATAAAGAGTATGTGGGTTGGCGAGAGCGAGAAGAACATAAAGCACGTATTCGACAGCTACCGAACAAAGGTAAGGGAGTGTGACATTACGCCTATCTTGCTTTTCAACGAGGCAGATGCGATAATCGGTAAACGTCAGGAAGGGGCAGAAAGAGCCGTTGATAAGATGGAGAACTCTATCCAGAACATCATACTTCAGGAAATGGAGTCTCTTGACGGAATACTCATAGCCACTACCAATCTGGCTCAGAACATGGATAAGGCTTTTGAGCGTCGTTTCCTCTATAAGATCAAGTTCGAGAAGCCGACTGTCGAAGCTCGTATGAGTATGTGGCGTGAGATGATTCCTGTTCTTAATGAAGATGATACGCGAATACTTGCCAACAAGTATGATTTCAGCGGTGGTCAGATAGAGAACATAGCCCGTCACTATACCATCGGCAAGATACTTCATGGTGAATCTGCTAACATCATTGATACCCTCTCTGCCTATTGCGACAGCGAAAGGCTCAATGCAAAAGAGATGCATAAGATAGGGTTTTAAGGATGCGTTTTTCTGAACACGGAGATCACAGAAAAAACGAAAAAATATTATTGCGGATAATAATATTCAATGTGGTGATAAGTTCACGAAAGAGCCTTGGACTCCGAGCTTGCTCGCCTGAACAACAGTGAAGAAAGGCGAAATAATATAGGCGTTGGTTTCACCCACGTATCATAGACATTCATATCTCCAAGAGCGCCGTAGGTGCGATATAATTTCATATCATACTGAGAAACATGGAATTATGTCGCCCTTACAGGGCTTTGCTCTCAATATGCACCAACAGATAGGGTTACACACCCTATCCTATGATATGCCGTCCCTACAGGACTTGCAAAATGCTTTTCGGGAATTTATCACTACATTGAATAATCATATAACATATATATAAATTTGCTGTTTGGAAGACATTACATCAAACCACACAGGAAGATAACAACGAATTTATCGAATTAAAACTAATAAACATTTGAGAAATGCTACCAATAATCAATGTGAGTGCAAAAGATTTCGTTTTATTAGTTAAATTCGTTGTTGAATTATTGATTGCATATACTTCGTCAGTTAAAAAGCGAAAGCTACTTTTATTATAATTTACTGCCTTAATTCATTTCTAATTTACTTTCTAATTTTTCCCACCTCCTTTTTTCTTTTCTTTATTATATCATGATTTTAATTGAAAATAAATAAGAAGAATAAGAATAAGAATAAGGGAATGTGGATTTATGGATAAACCATATTTTGAATTGATTATCAAGGAGATGCAGAACGAATAAGTATATAGCTAATACGTGGAATGGTATTTCATAACCTATGGATTATCCTCTGGTGGCATTATGGATTAGTGAAGAGTGTGGATAAGTGGCAGGTTATAAACTTTCTTTCAACAGCATTTACACGAGAGACTTCGCAAGTACACGAAACATAATAAATGTAAGTTTGAAAAATTTCATCAACTCATATATTTTTGAAAAACACATGGTTGAAGAAGCTCTGAAAGAGCGACATCTAATAGCGAAGGGCGTAAGCCCTGGATATAAAGACGTTATTTAGGGTGTGAGGTCTGTAGGACCGACACCTATTATATTTATTAGGTGTCGCGCCTTCGGCGCTTTTCGTCGAACTGGCGTTATATTAGAGCTTTTGCCCATTCTGGGCGTTATCACTTAATTGCGTTAATAATTTCATTTTTTCAACACTATCATGTAGTTTTTCCACTATATTTGCGTTTCTATAAGTAGAAAGTTTAATATTTCAAGAATAATGACTGAACAGGAAGAAAGATTTACCCAACTCGTCCGCGAGTACAAGAATACCATATATACTGTCTGCATGATGTTTGCAGAATCGCCTGACGAGACTGATGATATGGTACAAGAGGCCTTGATAAATCTCTGGCGAGGTTTTCAAAAGGCAGACGATGTATGCAAATCGTGGGTGTGGCGAGTGACAATGAACTCGTGCATCACCATCGACCGTAAGAAGAAGCGAAAACGCTCGTCTGAATGCCCTCTGACTGCTGATATGGAGAGCGTGATGAATAGTGATGAAACCAATAGAAATGCCAACGTGAGGCTTCTCTATGACCGTATTCATCAGCTAAACCCATTTGATCGCGCAATAATAATGTTGTGGCTTGACGGAATGCCATACGATGAGATTGGCGAGATTATAGGCATTACTACAAAGAATGTCTCTGTGAGATTAATTAGAATTAAGGAACAACTAAAAAAGATGAACAATGGAAAATAACAGCATTAGTTTGGAACTTGAGGAGATGCGCCTACAGATGGCTGCTCTCCAGAAGCAACTCGACGAGCGACTAAAGCTTGACGAAGAGTTGCTTCATAATAAAACGATGAAAAAGATTAATGATATCAACAGATATGGATATTTTGAATTGATGGGGCTTATTGTGTGTATTATAAGTTTATCAATATTGAAATATAGATTCAATATATCATTCGAGTTTATTATCTGTACATTACTTATTACATCATTATTCTCTTTCTTCGGTTTCTGGTTAGCAAATAGGATAAGGAAGACCGATCTCTCGAAAAAAAGTGTAAAAGAGATTACAAGTACGCTTATAAGTATGAAGAAAACTTATCAAAGATATAATTTAATAAATTTCATCAGCAGTTTCATTATTATATGTCCATGGATGATCTATGAGATTTACGTGCATAGTTTCTCTCATTTCATGTTTAATGAAGGATTCCCCACATGCCTTTTCATCTGCGCCAATTCCATGATATTCATCTCTGTTTTGACTATAATATTAATTTTTTGCAATAAGGTGTATAAGAAACATCAACGCAACATTACTGATATGATAGAAATGCTGAAAGATCAGGAATAGCATATTGAAAGCCCTCGCAATTTTTGCGAGGGCTTTTTTAGTCCCCCCTTTCTTATTATCCTTTATTATCTTTATAAAAGAATTTAAAATGAAAATAAATAATAATAGATAATAAGAATAGAATGTGGAAATGTGGATATTGTATGTTTTACACTCATTATCAGTAAGATGAAAAAATAATAAGTGTATGGATAACACGTTTAAACTGATTTTATAACCTGTGGATTATCCACTATCCCACTTGTGGATATCTGAGGGGTGTGTATAAGTGGCAAGTTATTATTTTTCTATCAACGGTATTTCCACTACCTTTACACCTGGTTTCAACGTGTTATACACGAGTTTTACATATAGTTTTCCATAGAGTTTATCCACATATTGGGGATAAGTTGGGGATAAGTACGAATTACTAATTACGAATTACCTGGTTTCAATTACGAGTTATTAATTACCAAGTTAACGCTAATTCGATGAATAAGCTCTGAAAGAGCGACACCTAATAGCGAAGGGCGTAAGCCCTGGATATATAGACATTTTTGGGTATGAGGTCTGAAGGACCGATACTTATTATATATTGGGTGTCGCACCTACGGCGCTCACTAAAAAAACTTCATCATAGGTAGCACTAACGTACTACCCTGTTAGGTGTCGCTCTTTCAGAGCTATCACGTTAAATAGGTAATTTGTAATTCGTAACTCGTAATTGGAAACATGTAATTCGTAATTAACCATGTTTTGTAAAAAAAATATCTGGATAAATTGGTTATTAATATTTATTTTTGTAATTTTGCAAATGATTATCCGCAATTACGTGAACGGCGGGCTGAAAGCCCAAAAGTACATAGCATAGGGCAACGCCCTATGTACAAAGCAATTAGTATATTCGCCCTGTAAGGGCAAAAGCTCTAATAAAAATAAATGCTTTTGCCCCTTCAGGGCGAAATTACCAACCTCCATCTACCTAGGGCGATGCCCTAGGCTATGAGCTTTTGCCCCTTCGGGGTGCTATCGGGTGATTGCTGATAATCATTTTTGCAAAATATACATTGATTTGTTTAGAAAGCAAGGCATTTTGTAATTCGTAATTTGTAATTAATAAAGTAATATGAAGAAGTTGTTTACTCTTTCGCTGTCTTTATTCTCAGCCCTGTGGATAAATGCCCAAGAGGTGTCGATAAATAGTTGGACGGCGGATAATGGGAATGGTACTTACACCAATCCCCTACTCTATGATGAGTTTTCTGATCCTGACATCATCCGTGTGGGTGATGACTATTATCTTGCAGGTACTACCATGCACTCTGTGCCTGGATTGGTTATTCTGCATTCAAAGGATCTCGTGAACTGGGAGAACATATCCTATTGCTTCGACCGTTTTGACTTCAATGATGATGCCTTTTCTCTAAAGAATGGCAAGGAGATATATGGTCAGGGAATCTGGGCACCTTGTATAAGATATGCCAATGGGCAGTTCTATCTCTTCTCTAATATCAACGGAAAGGGATTGCAATGCTATACCTCAAAGGATATTCACGGCCCTTGGGTGCATCATAATATGCAGGGAAAGATTTACGACCTTGGCGTGCTCTTTGATGATGATGGTAAGATATATGCCATTCACGGATATGGAGAGGTGCATTGCACGGAACTAAAGCCAGATATGAGCGGTCCTGTGGAAGGTACTGATAAGATTATTATTCCTGAAGGTTCTTCTGTTGGCGAGGGTCATCACATGTATAAGATAAACGGAATGTACTATCTCATATCCACCGACTATAAGCCTAATGGTCGTACTCTCTGCTCTCGTTCAAAGAGTATCTGGGGACCTTACGAGCAATGTGTAATTTCTGCTGATGAGACATTCGGCTATCATGCAGTAGGACTAACGGAATGGAAAGGTCGTATTGTGCCTGACGGAACAAAGTTCAAGATAGGTGCAGAGGATAAGGATGCTACGGCTTGCACCAATATTCATCAGGGAGGTATTGTGCAGACTCAGAAAGGCGATTGGTATGCCCTTCTTATGATGGATTTCCATTCAGTAGGACGTACCGTTACCCTTGCCCCTATCACTTGGAAGGATGGTTGGCCAATGCTTGGCTTGGAGGGAAACCTTGGTCGTGCACCTCGCACATGGTTAAAGCCTGATATTCCTGGAACGGAGAATATAAAGCCATACGTTGCATACGAGCGTAATGAGGACTTTAACGGAAAGAAACTTGGTAGGGTTTGGCAATGGAATCATAATCCAGACGATACTAAATGGGCGATAAAGGGTGGCAGATTGCAGTTACAGACCATGCCTGCCGATCAGCTTATGTGGGCAAGAAATAGCCTCACACAGCGTGTTGTAGGTCCGAGAAGCGTATATACCGTGGAATTGTTCACTAACAAGCTGAAAGACGGCGACGTGGCTGGAATAGGCAATATAAATGTGCCTTGCTCATGGCTGGGTGTTGTTAAGGAAGGAAAGAACGTGAAACTGCGTTGCTTTGAGCAGTTGAGTAATGACACCATTGACTATGATGCCTTGAATATAATTGGTGGTAATGGTAAGATGGATCACCTGTATTTGCAAGTGGTAGGCGACTGGGATAATAACATCATGCACTATGCCGTTTCGGGTGATGGTGTGAACTTCCAGCAGGTAGGTCATAAGATGAAACTGTCATATCAGTTGACTACCTTCCAAGGCTCTCGCATCTCACTCTTTGCATTCAACAAGAATAAGGTTAATGGCGGTATTGCAGAGTTTGATAACTTTACTTGCAAGGAACTTGATGCAGACCGTTCTGGCAACATACCATTGGGTAAGGAAATTCGCATCATCAACCTTGCAACGGGTAAGCCTATGATAGCTCTGCCTCACGGACTTATGTACGATACAGACGCAAAGGATCAGTCGGCATTAACCAAGTTCAAGGTTATTGACAAGGGCAATGGCAAGGTTATCTTGCAATGCTCTGATGGTAGGTATGTCTTTGTATCAGGAATGGGATTGCCGGGTGATGTGCGTCTTACGAATGATGAAGCAAAGGCAGAAGTATTTATGTGGCAGGACTATCTCAACAAGGAATTTATGCTAATGTCTATGCGCACACACACCTATATAGGAAAATCCCCAACCACAGGTAGCCCTTACTCTATGGATTATAAAGGCGCAGATCCAGGAAGAAGAAACGGAGCTGTGTTTGTTTGGGAAGAGTAAGTTTTAGAGTGTAAAGAATAAAGATTAAAGATTAATGTAAAGTGAGTCTAAGTAATCAAATTTAATTTTATAATCAAGAATTAGAGATTTAGAGATTTTTAATTAATGCGAAAGAGAGAATTTTGCTACTTACGTAGCATTGAGAATAGCAGTGATTAACAGGAGCGTAAGCGACCTTTCTCAAATTCTTATAAATTCAAAAGAAAAAAATCTCTAATTCTCTAATTCTTGATTATAAAAATTATTCTGTGCATTTACTTATTACAAATAAATAGTAATTTATGGGACACAAATATGTATGTTTACATTGTCATAAGTGCTATAGTGCAGGGACTGATTTTACAAAGTTTCAGGAGAAAAAGATTTGTCCCGAGTGTTCATCACTTATGTTTCTCTTAAACGAAAAGTTCAAGGCTCCTCTCAAATGTGACTCCACTCAATGGGAAATAGTTAAGATGTTGATTGATAATGGTTTTCATTACCAAACAATATTTGATCCCATTACTCATGAAAAGATTCCTTATCCAAGGACAAAAAAAGAAGCCGAAGAATTCATTAAAAAATACGCTAAGTAAATTGAAGAATAGACATTGAGCTACGTAATCTTACAGAATTTGTAAACTACAGTGTCTCAAAAAAATGTTTGTCAAAATATTTAATTTGTTCTTCACTTATCATGCCCTCACTATAATTATACCCCTGTATTCTGTTTTTGTGGTATATTGGGGGGACAAATGGTTAACCCAAAATACAGGGAGATATGGATATAATTATAGTGAAGGCAATCCTCTGGAAGTTAAGAAGGAAAAGCAAAGAAAACAGGTTCGCTTTAAATCCGTTTCAAATCCGTTGCAAAACCGTTTCAAGTCCGTTCCTTAGAATAGGCGAAAAATGGGAATTATAAGGAAATTACATTAGGAGTTGATAAAGCATAAAGCCGTTTAGGGATTGCTCCTCAAACGGCTTTACTATCTACATCTTTATACTTTCTACTTTACACTATAACCCTTTCCACATGATTAAACACGTTCTCAGGCGTTATTTCGTTTAGGCACTTGTAATTGCCATACTGGCATGGAATATTGCCGTAGATAGAGCAAGGACGGCAATTCATGTCAAGCTCCACTACATTATCCACACTTTGATTCCAACCGAGGAAACCTGCATAGCGGTGTGTTGCTCCCCAAATGCTTATTACAGGACAAGCAACGAGCGATGCAAGGTGCATATTGCCTGAATCCATTGAGATCATAGCATTGAGGTGTGACATAAGGATAAGCTCCTCATTCATATTCTTTAGCGTAGAGGATGCTGATGTCACCTGTGGATATTTATCCTGCCACTCCTTCATCTGTTCTGCCTCTTCTCCCCTTCCGTGGAAAAGGAATATACGGCAATTAGGATGCGCCTTGATAATCATCTGCATCACTTGCTCCATCTTGTCGAGAGGGTAAATCTTACCCTTATGAGCTGCAAATGGTGCTATACCTATCCATTTGGTAAATGATTTCTTCTCACCTATCTCTGGTGGCAGAAGACGGAGGTTTCCCCTACCCTCTCCAAATATGCTTTTGAAGTCTGGAGTTATGAAATAGCCGAGTCTTTCGAGCACATCGGCATAGTTGCGGAATGATGTGGATAACTGGTGGAAATTTGTCTTATCCTCATTCAGAAGTGCACGTTTCTCCTTACGATGCTTATCTATATGCTCAACCTTATAGTTGGATAGCATGAAGCGAAGACGGAGGTAGTGAGAACGCAGAACTCCGTGCATATCAGCCACATGAGTGAAATGCTTTGCCTGAAGTCTGCGATAGAGTGCATTAAGTCCTGAAAGACCTTTATATTCATCTTTCAGATCAGCACCCATGAAACCTACATTATCAGCAAGATTCTCGAAGAAAGGACGCGCAAATGGGCGAGACAATACCGTAATGCGAACATTGGGGTATTGCTTTGCCAATGAGCTAACCACTGGTACGAGCATCGCTACATCGCCAATGGCGGAGAACCTTATTATGAGAATGTGAGGAGTCTTCAACTTTTTAAATTATAAAATGAAAAATAATAAAATACAAGTTAGTATATAATAGCTAACAGATACACCCGAAAAGCGTAATCTGTATTTTTCACTTTTCATTTTTCATTTAGGATGCTACTTTTTCCCGTATAATACCGGATTTGTATCAGCATCATTATACATCTTCATCTGGCGATATACCTTCATATATTTCTTGCCAGAAGCGATATCAGCAAGGAGCTGATCAATAGCAGTTGAGAGGTCAACCTGCTGTTCAAGGAGGATATTCAGCTTACCCTGACACTTAGCTATATGCTCAGGAGTTGCATCTGTACGCTCTACCTGCTCCTTCATGTGATAGATCTTGAGGGCGAGGATAGAGAGGCGGTCAATAGCCCATGCAGGTGACTCTGTGTTGATGGTAGCATCAGCCTGTACCTTGACATCCTTATAGTGCTCGCGGAAATATGTGTCGATATTCTCAACCATATCAGTACGATCCTGGTTTGACTTATCTATTCTGCGCTTCAGAATAAGAGCAGCGGCAGGGTCAATGTTAGGATCGCGGATGATATCCTCAAAATGCCACTGTACGGTGTCAATCCAGCACTTATGATAGAGGATATTGTTGATAGTACCCTCTGGGAATGGATTCTTTATAGGTGTGTCAACGTTATCGGTGATGTGATAATCAGCGATTGCGTGACGGAATATTTCATTGCTTGTTGATGTAAATGACATATTAACAGATATCAATTTAAATGAAAAATTAAAAATGAAAAATTATAAAATACAAATTACAAATTGTACATTGTAAATAGTAAATTGTACATTGCTATATTTTTCATTTTTCACTTTTCATTTTTTATTTATACTTCTTTTCCAATGCAAAAATAATGGAATTATTTGAAAAATGCAAATTTTTCTATTATTTTTTGCTTGAATTGAGGAACTCAACGAGTTTTTCCACCGCTCTTCCACGGTGTGAAATGCTGTTTTTCTCTTCTGAGGTCATTTCTGCGAAGGTTCTGTCATAGCCCTCTGGCTGGAAGATTGGGTCATATCCAAAGCCTGTTGTGCCTCGTTTTTCCTCTATGATATGCCCCTTGACAGTACCATTGAAAAGGTGTACCTCACCATGATAGATAAGGGCGATAGATGTACGGAATTGAGCCTTACGTTTCTCTCCTACCCTACCCTTCAGCTTGTATAAGAGCTTGCGCATATTAGCCTCTGAGTCGTGATCTTTTGTGATATCCATTTCTGGGTCGCTATAGTCAGAATCATCAAGGTTGGCATAGCGTGCTGAATATACTCCAGGAGCACCATCGAGAGCCTCTACCTCAAGACCTGTATCATCAGCAAAGCAGTCAAAGCCATAGAACTTGCTGATATACTGTGCCTTCTCAAGAGAATTCTCTTCAAGTGTTGCATGAGTCTCTGGAAGTTCGTCAAAGCATCCTATTTCCTTCAATGAACGAACCTCAAAGCGGTTGCTGAGAATCTCGCGAACCTCGCGAAGCTTATTCTCGTTGTTTGTAGCAAAAACGATAATTGGTTTCATACCTTTTACTTTTGTCTTCATCTTGTCAAATCCCTCTCCATATACGTTAGAGGCATTTGATACTGTTACGAATGCCGTTGGATCTACCCTCTTCACAGCCTCAAATACCTCATGTGAATAATGCTTTGTACATACGCACATAAGTACCTTACGCTCAGTTTTTGTGTACCAACCCTCACCATCAAGTACGGTAAGTCCAAAACCTGCCTTGTTGATAGCATCAGCTATGACAGAGTAGTTTCGGGAGAATATATACACCACGAGACATTGATTGAATCTTCGTGTGAAGAAATCAAGTGTTATGGCTGAAAGAACCAGCAGTACATAGCCGAAAATTACTTTTTTAGGGTCGTGAAACAGAAAATACGAACTTGACACGATGATGATGTCAACGTACATAAGTACCTGTCCGAGAGATATGTCACGATATTTGTTCACTACGGCTGCTATAATGTCTGTACCGCCCGTAGAACCATTATAGTGGAAACACAGGGCAAGTGCAAAGCCTTCTATCAATGCACAGAGAATACAAGCCATGAACATATCATTTTCACCTAAGAAACAAGGCAAGTGATGTGTTACAGGGTCTTCCATCAGTCTTTGGCATAGCCATAGCCAGAAGGAAATAAGTCCGAAGCCCCAGATTGTCTTTAGGCTGAACCTAAGTCCGAGAATCTTTCCTCCGAGAGCTAATAGCACTACATTTATGGCTGCATACGGAATTTCTACTCCTATGCCGGATGAATAGTATATAAGTGCTGCTATACCAGAAACGCCTCCTGTGGCAAGCTCGTATGGCAGAAGGAAGAGAGTGAGACCTATAGCATATATAAAGGTGGCTATTGCCACCATCATATAGTCGCGTATCTCAAGTAATAATTCGTGTCGGGTAAACATATTTTTTACAAAAACCAGCCCCCCCCTTACCCCTCCCATAAAGGGAGGGGAGTAGATAGTAATATAGTCTGAAGGGAGGCCTGTAGTGAAAAAATGTAATTACTCCCCTCCCTTTATGGGAGGGGCTGGGGGGTGGGTCTTTTTATTTCACCACAATATTGATGATTCTTCCAGGCACAACGATTGTCTTTACAATCTGCTTGCCCTCAGTATATTTAGCTGTGCGCTCGTCAGCAAGTGCAGCCTTCTCGGCATCTTCCTTGGTGACATCAGCAGGAAGCTGAATTGTGAAGCGAGTCTTGCCACAGAACTGAACAGGCATAGTGATCTCAGAGTCCTTCATCTTTGACTCATCGAATACTGGCCACTGAGCATCGCATACACTACCCTCTTCACCTAATGTGTGCCAGAGTTCCTCGGCAATGAATGGAGCGAATGGAGCAATGAGGATTGTGAGCTGCTTGAGAACAGACTTGCTATGGCACTTCTGAAGCTCACCAACTGCAATCATGAATGCTGCAATAGATGTGTTGTAAGAGAAATTTTCGATGTCCTGAGTAACCTTCTTGATCAGCTTATGGAGTGACTTCTCCTGATCTGCTGTTGGCTGCTCGTCATTAACCTGATACTCGCCCATACGGTCGTAGAACAAGCCCCAGAACTTCTTCAAGAAGCGGTGACAACCATCAATACCGTTGGTATCCCAAGGCTTTGACTGCTCAACAGGACCAAGGAACATCTCGTACATACGGAGTGTGTCAGCACCATATTTCTCGACAATCATATCTGGGTTTACAACATTGAACATAGACTTTGACATCTTTTCAACTGCCCAACCGCAGACATACTGTCCGTTGTCGTTGAGAACAAACTCAGCGTTGTTATATTCAGGACGCCAAGCCTTAAATGCCTCTACATCAAGAATATCTGCGCTTACGATATTCACGTCAACGTGGATAGGAGTAACATCATACTCGTCCTTCTTATCATAAGAAACGAAGGTGTTAGTGTCCTTTATACGATATACAAAGTTAGAGCGACCCTGAATCATACCCTGGTTAACGAGTTTCTGGAATGGCTCTTCCTTCTTAGAGATACCGAGATCGAAGAGGAACTTATTCCAGAAGCGAGAGTAGATAAGGTGACCTGTTGCGTGCTCTGAACCACCTACATAGAGATCCACGTTCTGCCAGTATTCAGCAGCCTTTTCTGAGATAAGAGCTTCGTTGTTGTGCGGATCCATATAGCGGAGGTAGTATGCAGAAGAACCTGCAAAGCCAGGCATTGTATAAAGCTCGATAGGGAAGATGGTCTTATTGTCAATAAGAGCCTTATCCACGATTTTCTTGTTTGCTTCATCCCAAGCCCATACCTGAGCGTTGCCCAATGGAGGCTCACCAGTCTCAGTAGGGAGAAACTTATCCACCTGTGGGAGTTCGATAGGCAGACACTCCTCTGGAATCATTGTTGGGATACCGTTCTTGTAATATACAGGGAATGGCTCACCCCAGTAACGCTGACGAGAGAAGATAGCATCACGAAGACGGTAATTTACCTTTACACGACCAATACCGTGCTTCTCCACGAATACCTTTGTTGCCTTTATTGCTTCCTTAACGGACATACCGTTAAGAACAAGGCTTTCGCCATCATATTCAATAGCAGTCTTGCCTGGGGCAGGGGAGTTGCTTACGATACCTTCTTTAGCATCGTATGACTCTTCGCTAATATCAGCACCCTCGATAAGTGGGATGATAGGGAGTTCGAAATGCTTTGCGAAGGCATAGTCGCGTGAGTCGTGGGCAGGTACTGCCATGATAGCACCTGTGCCATAGCCAGCAAGAACATATTCAGAAATATAAATAGGGCACTTGTCGCCTGTGATTGGGTTGATACCGTAAGCACCTGAGAATACACCTGTTACGGTATGGTCAATCATACGCTCACGCTCTGTACGACCCTTAACATACTTCACATACTCATCAACAGCCTGACGCTGATCAGCAGTTGTTACGAGGTCAACAAGCTCGCTCTCTGGAGCAAGTACGAAGAACGTAACGCCGAACATTGTATCTGCACGAGTGGTGAAGATAGTAAAGTCAACATCAGAGTCTGCTACCTTAATCTTAACCTCAGTACCCTCTGAACGACCAATCCAGTTCTTCTGTGTCTCCTTGATAGACTCGCTCCACTGGATAGTCTCAAGTCCGTCGAGAAGACGCTGTGAGTAAGCACTAACGCGGAGGCACCACTGGCGCATCTTCTTCTGCTCAACAGGGAAACCACCACGAACAGAAACACCATCTACAACTTCATCATTAGCAAGAACAGTACCAAGACCTGCGCACCAGTTCACCATTGTCTCGCCCATGAAGGCAATACGATAGTTCATCAGTACGTCAGACTTCTTCTTCTCGTCCCAACTGTTCCATTCCTCGGCTGTAAAGTGAAGTTCCTCACTTTCAGCTATATCCCAAGTGCCTCTACCATTTTTCTCGAAATACTCAATAAGCTTTTCGATAGGCAGAGCCTTTTGGAACTTGTTGCAGAAGAAGCTATTGAACATCTTCTGGAAAGCCCATTGTGTCCACTTGTAGTAGCCAGGAGCACATGTGCGAACCTCGCGATCCCAGTCGAAACAGAAACCAATCTTATCCAACTGTTCACGATAGCGGTCAATATTCTGGAATGTTGTCTTCTCTGGGTGCTGACCTGTTTGGATAGCATACTGCTCAGCAGGCAATCCGTAAGCATCATAGCCCATTGGGTTTAGCACGTTGAAACCCTGAAGACGCTTGTAGCGTGCGTAGATATCACTTGCAATATAGCCAAGTGGATGACCAACATGAAGACCCGCACCAGAAGGGTAGGGGAACATGTTCAGTACATAGAATTTCTTTTTGTTCTCATCCTCACTAACATGGTAAGTACCATTCTCTTTCCAGTACTCAAACCATTTCTTCTCAATTTCTCTGAAATTATATTCCATTTCTTAATGAAAAATTTATTAAATGAAAAATGAAAAATACAGATTACACTTTTTGGGTGTTTATTAGCGATATTTGCTATCCTGTATTCTATAATTTTTCATTATTAATTTTTAATTTATTCTATTTTGAGTGCAAAGTTACTTAAATTAATGAAGAATGAAGAATGAAGAATGAAGAAATTGAAAAAAAATAACTAAATTTGCACCCGAAATGATAATTAACAATTAATAATTAACAATTAACATGCCTTTTGCGCTCTGGCTCCCTCCCTACGGGGGAGGGCAGGGGGAGAGGCTGATTATATAAAATGGCAAAGAAAGACGGCGAGCTAACGCCAATGATGAAGCAGTTCTACGAGTTTAAGAATCAGCATCCTGATGCCTTGCTCTTGTTCCGCTGTGGAGACTTCTACGAGACATATTGTGACGATGCTGTGGATGCAGCTCAGATCCTTGGTATCACCTTGACAAGAAGAAACAATGGTGCAAGTCAGGGTGATGCTATGGCCGGATTTCCATATCATGCCTTAGATAGCTATATTCCGAAGCTCATTAGAGCGGGTAGAAGAGTGGCTATCTGCGACCAGTTGGAAGATCCAAAGCTCACAAAGAAACTCGTGAAGCGTGGCATTACCGAACTTGTTACTCCTGGTGTTGCCATGAGTGATAACGTGCTCGACTGTAAACGCAATAACTTCCTTTGTTCCATACACTTCGGAAAGTCATCATGCGGTATATCTTTGCTCGATATAAGTACTGGTGAGTTTCTTGTTGATGAAGGCTCTTTCGACTATCTCGAAAAGATGTTGAGCAACTTCCAGCCAAAGGAGATTTTGATAGAAAATGGTAAGCGCCGACTCTTTGAGGATTCCTTTGGAAGAATAGGCGGTATATCTGACGGAAGTCTGGTCTATGACAAGATGGAGGACTGGGTGTTTACCGAGCAGACTGCCCGACAGAAACTTAATGCCCATTTCAAGGTAAAATCAATGAAGGGATTTGGTGTGGATAACCTCGTCAACGGACTTATTGCCGCAGGTGCCATACTATTGTATCTCGAACGTACTCAGCATACCCACGTTGGGCATATCATCCGTATCAGACGTATTGATGCAGAGCGTTTTGTAAGGCTTGATAACTTCACTATCCGCAATCTCGAATTGCTTGATTCTATGCACTCTGATGGTGCTGATCTTGTATCAGTTATCGACCGTACAGTATCGCCTATGGGTGCCCGACTGCTGAGAAGATGGGTTGTATTCCCTTTGCGTGAGAAGAAGAAGATAGAGGATCGTCTTGACATGGTTGACTATATGTTCAAGTACCCTGATTTCAGATGCGAAATAGATGAGAATCTACAGGCAATAGGCGACCTTGAACGTATTTCTTCAAAGATTGCTGCACGAAGGGTTTCACCTCGCGAACTCATGCAGTTGAAGAACGCCCTTTCAGCCCTTCATCCTATCAAGCAGCTTTGTGAGGAGTCTGAAATTGATATTCTCAAAAGGGTAGGGGAGAGGATTGATCCACTTACCGAACTTAGAGACAGAATTGATCGTGAACTGATGCCCGATCCACCACAGTTGGTTAACAAGGGTAATGTGATTCGCGATGGTGTTAATGCCGAACTTGATGAGCTTCGTCATATTTCTACTTCGGGCAAGGACTATCTCTTAAAGATACAGCGTGAGGAGGCTGAACGTACTGGTATTTCTTCACTCAAAGTGGGTTATAACAACGTGTTCGGCTATTATCTTGAGGTTAGAAACACCTTTAAGGACAACGTGCCTCCTGAGTGGATTCGCAAGCAGACTCTCGCTCAGGCAGAGCGTTATATCACTCAGGAACTCAAGGAGTATGAGGAGAAAATCCTCGGTGCAGAGGATAGAATCTTAGCCCTTGAAACGACTCTCTACAACCAGCTCGTTGACTCTATGCAGACTTATATCGAGGCTATGCAGACAGATGCCCATATCGTCGGCATTCTCGACTGTATGCTCTCTTTCTCTAAGGTGGCTGTTGAAAACCATTATGTGCGTCCTGTCATAGAGGATAGCAAGGAACTCGTCATCAAGGGTGGTCGTCATCCTGTTATTGAGAAAAACCTGCCTATTGGTGAGAATTACATTCCAAATGATGTAGCTTTATTGGGTGGAGGACCCTCTAAATCTCCCTTAAAGGGAGACTTGGAAGGCGAAAGCGGCTCTCTCCCTTTAAGGGAGAGCGGGGAGAGGGTCTCCTCACCTCAGATAATAATCATCACCGGCCCTAACATGGCTGGTAAATCGGCTCTGCTGCGTCAAACGGCTTTGATAGTACTGATGGCCCAAATAGGCTGCTATGTGCCGGCAGAGAGCGCGAAAATAGGTATTGTGGATAAGATATTCACTCGTGTGGGTGCTTCTGATAACCTTGCCGTTGGAGAATCTACCTTTATGGTGGAAATGACTGAGGCTGCAAATATCCTCAATAATGCCACAGACAACTCTCTCGTGCTCTTTGACGAGCTTGGTCGTGGTACATCTACATACGATGGTATCTCTATTGCCTGGGCTATCGTGGAATATCTTCACGAGCATAGTGGGGTAGGGGCTCGTACTCTCTTTGCCACTCACTATCATGAGCTTAACGAGATGGAGAAGCATTTCCCTCGTATCAAGAACTTCAACGTGTCAGTAAAGGAAATGAATGGTAAGGTTATCTTCCTTCGTAAACTCGTTGAGGGTGGCTCTGAACATTCATTCGGTATTCACGTGGCACAGCTTGCTGGAATGCCAAATGCCATCGTTAAGCGTGCCAATGTCATTCTCAAGGCTCTTGAAGAGGAAGGTAATCAGGTAGGAAGTGCTGGTAAACCTGATATGGAGGCTGTTACATCCAAGGCAAATGCCCAGACACAGCTCTCTTTCTTCCAGCTTGACGATCCTGTTCTCTGTCAGGTAAGAGATGAAATCCTCGGACTTGACGTGAACAATCTCACGCCTCTTGAAGCCCTCAACAAGCTTAATGAGATTAAGAAGATAGTAGCGCAATAAACAAGAAATAATACCCTTTTGAGTCCTATGTAAGTCCGTTCTTCCTCCTATGATCCTCCGTACCAAAGTCGGTGCAAAGTCGGTGCAAAGTCGGTGGAGGAGCGAAGGATCATCGAGTTTGGTACGGAGGATCATAGGAGGAAGAGATAAGTATCATCCTTACAAAAACACCCTTGCAACTCCCTTTTTCACCGAGAAAAGGGGGCTTACAAGGGAATTACTATGGAATGTAATATTGCAGTTCTGCTATATGCCTAAACTTATTATTCTTGCCTTACCTGCTGTGGTGAGTATTTCAAGTTTGTCATTATTCTGCAATACCTGTTTTACATCATCAGCCACAAGGGTTGCCTGACCTGAATTGAAATACCAAAGCTCATTATCATTTTTGCCACCTTGGTAGAAATAGGCATTATTCATCTCGGCAACCTGAAAATATGTGTTTTCTTTTTCAGCTATGATTTTGGGTTCTCGTTCTGTTATGTCAACAATATATCCGCGAGTAGTCAGAACAGGTGTGTATTTTTCTGTTGACTTTATGGCAGAGAAACTATTATCTGCGTTCTTAACATAACAGATATTGTCAGTTAGATAACTAACAAAATGTCCTACTTTGCTTGTATCATTGAAAAAGTAATACAAATTCCTGTCAGCAAAGCGGTATGTTTCCTCACGATTATTTAATAGCATCCTTATACAAGTGTCGTTTACACATGTAGAAGCGATTGTAACTGAATCATAGGCAAGACGTTTATTGTCGAGAGCCTTGCCGTCCTTGATGTTGAAAGAAGAAATATGTGGAAAGTTATTAAACTTATATCCATATTGAGGATAAAGTCCATATCCGAGGCTTACCACATAGGCTGTATCACCTTTTACTATCAATTCTGATTTACTTTCCTTTATGGAAGTATTTATGGTGCTGATTTTATTATTATATATTTTTGTTCTATAGACAAGTTTTAGACTATCATCAAAACACATGAAGGAATTGTAATCTGCATAGTAGTTGAGTCCGCCTTTTGACACTATGTTAGAGTGCATTCCACTAACCATAGTTGATGGTTGCATGAAAAGCTGTCGGTCGTTTGTACGCATTTTTGTGTCATAGTCATGACGCATACTCTGAGCAGCCATATATGAAGAATAGCCAATGAGACCATATCGACCAAATGCCATATACGCAAAGAATCCAGCACTATTATTATCTGGAATACCCGTTTTTGATTTGAGTTTGAGCATATCGCCTGTTGAAAGGTTTATGCGGTATAGATCATCGGAAATCAGGTAATTCCATTTGTTATCAATAGGCTGACAGTAGGTAATACCATAGTTTGTGTTCATTTTGCATGACCATATTTTCTCGCAATTATTTGTATTAAATGCGGTAATGGCATTACCATAACATGCAATAAGACTATCTCCTAACATTCCTATGAAGTTAATGTTTTTTTTCCATATCTTCGTACCATCCATTTTGTTCAAAAGGGTGATGTAGGTAATCTTTGGATTTATCTCCATAACACCCTGTCTTAGGAACTTATATTGGGTATCTTCAGGTCTATAATCCTTTGACCACATCAGTTTCTTATCAGCAAGACGATAAACCTTGAGTACATGCTTTGGATGCTTTTTCTTTGCTGTTTTTGGATCAATACAGTCGAGAGCTATCATATTACCCTCTGGATCAGTAAGATATCCTACGGCTACATCAGGCAATTCTATATCCTGTTTGGTTATGTCTATTGAGCTTTTGTTTACTGTTAATTTGTCTGCCAAATTATTGTTCTTCGCCATTACAGAACAGAATACAAAGGCAAACATTAGCATTATAATCGTTAGTCTTTTCATTATTTATTTTGTTTTATGGTAAGATGAGTGAAAAGTGAAGAGTGAAAAGTGAATAATTTAAGTTACATTTTACTGTTATTAAACTGCATTACAAACTTAAATTCTTCACTCTTCACTTTTCACTCTTCACTTAGATTTCGCTCCAAGCTTAACGAGCCACGATCCTCCAATTGTACAGCTAATACCGATTATGATGAACGGAATGGAGAGTATCTGACCCATATCTATTGGTAGAGAAGCCTCAAATGCCTCTTGTATCTCCTTAGTGTATTCTATGAAAAAACGGAAGGTGAAGATAAGGGCGAGGTCTAAGCCGAAGAAGAAACCTGTGCCTACGTAGTTTGGCTTTTTCTTCCAGAAATACCATAGTACGAAGAAGAAACAGGCGTATGCTATAGCTTCGTAGAGCTGTCCTGGATGGCGTGGCTGCATATCCACTCTTTCAAAAATGAAAGCCCAAGGCACGTCTGTTGGCTTGCCTATTATCTCTGAGTTCATAAGGTTGCCAAGTCGGATGCAGCAAGCTGTGGTAGGTACTGAGATAGAGATATTATCCAATACCGTCCATGTGTTCATCTTCAGATTACGGCAGTAGAGTAGGAGAGCGATAATGATACCTATTGTACCACCATGAGATGCAAGTCCTTCATAGCCAGTGAAATGCCATGAGCCGTCCATGCCATAGCGCATAGGCAGTATCATCTCAAGCATGTGAGTGCCTGAAGATAGGAAATACTCTGGCTCATAGAAGAGACAATGACCGAGACGTGCACCTATGATAATGCCAATGAAGCAATAGAAGAACAGCGGATCAAACTTCTCGTCTGCTATGTTCTGCTTCTTGTAAAGATGTTTTACAATGAGATAGGCTAATAGCAGTCCTATCAGCCATAGCGTTGAGTACCAACGTATTACTACAGGGCCGAGATGGCAGATAACCAGGTCGGGGTTCCAAGTAATGTATAATAGTGGAATAAGGTTCATGTGATTAAGGAATAAAGTTTGTTAGTTTTGTGGATCATTTATTTTGCTGAAATTTTGGCTTACACTTTTATGTAAGTTAGATAATTGTTTTGAAATTATAATTATCTGTTTTTCTGCTTCTTCATATTCTTCTTTCGTTATGTAACCCAGTTCAAATGAAATCTCTAATTCACATGATATTTCAGTTAATGAACCAAATGAGATTTCTATAAAACGAGTTTTTTCTTTTGAAGAAAATCTTCCAAAACCTTCAGCGATATTGATAGGTACGGATGTAACAGCTCTACGTATTTGACTGCATAAAGCAAATTTTTCTTCAACAGGAAATTTCTGCAATAGAGTGTAAACATATTTTACTAACTCTTTTGAGTTAGAGTAAACACGTAATTGTCGGAAATAAAATTCATCCATAGTTGAAGTCTTTACTATCAATTTTTCTAATGAATAGGATTTGCAGGATTAAGGAGTAAGGTTTGTGTATTGATACTATCAAACCTTAATCCTTATTCTCTTTAACCTTATTCTAGACTACACATTAAACCTAAAGTGCATGATATCACCATCCTGCACAACGTAGTCCTTACCCTCAATGCCGAGCTTACCTGCCTCTTTGATAGCAGCCTCAGACTTATACTCGATATAGTCCTCGTACTTGATAACCTCTGCACGGATAAAGCCCTTCTCAAAGTCGGTATGGATAACGCCGGCACATTGTGGAGCCTTCCAACCCTTCTTGAATGTCCAAGCCTTTACCTCCATCTCTCCTGCTGTGATGAATGTCTGGAGATTGAGAAGAGCATATGCCTTCTTGATAAGACGGTTTACACCTGATTCCTCAAGACCTAATTCCTCAAGGAACATCTGCTTGTCCTCGTAGTTCTCAAAGCCAGCAATATCCTCCTCTGTCTTTGCTGCTACGATCATAGACTCAGCACCTTCCTCAGCAGCAAGAGCCTCTACCTTCTTTGTCCATTCATTACCATTTGCAGCTGATGCCTCATCAACGTTGCAGACATAGAGTACAGGCTTTGAGGTGAGGAGGAAAAGGTTCTTTGCAGCCTCCTGTTCTTCCTTAGACTCAAACTCTACGGTACGGGCGTTCTTTCCGCTCTCAAGACACTCCTTATAAGCCTGAAGAACAGCAAACTCTATCTTAGCATCCTTATTGCCGGTAGAAGCCACCTTCTGAGTCTTTGCATAACGGCTCTCGATAGTCTCAAGATCCTTCAACTGAAGTTCTGTGTCTATGATTTCCTTATCGCGGATAGGGTCGATAGTGCCGTCAACATGAGTAATGTTCTCGTCATCAAAGCAACGGAGAACGTGGATGATAGCATCTGTCTCACGGATGTTACCAAGGAACTTATTACCAAGACCTTCACCCTTGCTTGCGCCCTTTACGAGACCTGCGATATCCACAATTTCGCAAGTAGCAGGAACGATACGTCCTGGGTGAACAATCTCAGCCAGTTTTGTAAGACGCTCATCAGGAACGGTGATAACGCCTACGTTAGGTTCAATTGTACAGAAAGGAAAGTTAGCTGCCTGT
>CACYXI010000040.1 GCA_902778265.1 uncultured Bacteroidales bacterium
AAATAGCCGAAATTCTTATTTTCCATTTTCTTTTTTTACTTTATACTATTTACTTTACACTTTTCACTTTATACTTTACACTCTCTACTTTTTCAATTTTCCAAGGAGGAAGCCAAACCACTCCTCATACTGCTCTTCATACCAGAAGTGTCCTGTCTGCTGATATGGTGAGATAACTTTCTCACCACCAGCCACATTGTATGTGGCATACATAGAGGTTGGTGCTACTACATCATCGTTATATCCGAATGAATACCAACCCGGAACGGTGATTCTCTTTGCAAAATTCACGCCGTCGTAGTATCTCATGCACTCTACCTCTGCCTGATCTGGCTTTTCCACCTGATAGAAAAGATGCGGCCATCCACAAGCTACTTTCTTTAGGGCTGCCTCATGGTCGCACATAGCAGCATGAACTGGAGCATAGCAACTTACACGCTTATCGAGAGCCGTTGTGGCAAGGGTAAGGAAACCTCCCTGAGAAGATCCGCAGACTCCGAGATTCTTTCCGTCCCATTGCACGGCATCACCATTGCCGAATTACAACCAGTTACCACATGCTTGTAATAGGAACGGTCACGGTTATTACAGCCATTCAACCAATAGTCTGCCAAAGCTGCAGAGAAGAGGTTATCATAGTATGATTGTTCTTTGATTACTGGTATTCCATGAATACCAATCTCAAGAACGATAACACCTTTCTTGCAAAGACCTTCATCACCACCGTAAGGACGAACTCCAGCCCCTGGAACCTTCAATATTGCAGGATATTTACCAGCTTTAGTCGGAACATTCAGAATACCATATACTCTCCTACCCCAACGGTCATTATGGAATGAAACGTGGTATGTGTTCACATCAGTTGAAGAACGCTCTGGAAGATACTCAATATGAGGCTCAAGTGCAGTATTACGTGCTTCCTTTATTGCATTTGCCCAGAACTCATCAAAATCCTTCGGGCATTGTGCCTGTGGCTGAATTTTTTCTGGCGAAACGGCAGCTATACAATGAGCCTGATAGTCCTTACCTGCGACATGTGCCGTTGCCTTCAGTTTATAGAATCCTGGAACCAGCATCTTACCAGTAATTTTGGTCGTTCCTGTCTTTAGGGCTATCTCTTTCTTTGTATCAGGATACATATCAGGCCCCATCTCGTATGACACTTTTACATCATCAAGAAGAGTGCCTGATTTCATGACACTTATGGTAAAGCCGATATTCTCACCTGTATTATATGTCCAGTCCTTATGATCTGGCGTAATGGTCACGGTAATATTTTTGCCTCGAATCTGAGCCTCTACACATACCGCAACAAACAATATCAATATCGTTAAGACTTTCTTCATTTGCTTATCCTCCTCGTCATTTCCCTAATTATCTCCATCGTGGATTTATCCACGGCGAAAACGGAATTCAGTCCCTGTTCTTCCTGTGCAGGATCACAAACATAGTCATCCCAACGTTGCCAGATTGTGTGCTTGACGTTTGCCTTGCCACCCCATCCCCAGAAGTTACAGCCTGCAATCTTGCCAGACTCCGCAATAATGCCAAAAACATATTTGTAATAGGCATCACGTCCTTTTGTCGCACTTCCAGGAGTAAACAAGAAACGATCACGAGGATAACCGAACTCCTCAAGAACCATAGGGCGACCAGCCTTTTCCATCAGCTTGTAAGCACGATTGATATAAGCAAAAGTAGAATCACATGCCACCTTAACATTATCAACGATAGGGTCAGGTGCACCTTCCGCTATTGTCTTGTCGGCATCATAGTTCTGATTGAACTTACCAATCCATCCCCAGTTATTTGGCCAGATATGAATACAGGCATAGTCAATATTAGGGAGAGTATGAATAGCATTAAACAGTCGCATATCATCCTCACAACCATGCTCGCCCTCACTACCAGTAGTTACAAGATGGTTTGGATCAAGACTCTTTATTAAAGTTGACTGCTCGTCAATCCATTCTATGAACTTATACTTGTGTAGCTCATCATTTATAAAGCAACGTGGCTCATTAGCTATCTCCCACGCCATCAGAGCCTTACTATTCTTATATGGCTGACCTGTATATCTATTGGTGCGAGTAACCATCTTTCGAACATGCTCTGCAGCAAGTGCCTTCGCTTTGTCGTTGAGAATGAAATTTGATACATATTGCATATACTCCCACCAGCCATCTATACTCGGAACTGGAGTCTGGTCAAAATGCCGTGTACCTGTGCCATCAGATTTCTGAACATCGCCCTTGAAGCCTACCCAATCGAGATATGCCCCATAGCCACCCGACCATTCCCAGGCATTATTGAAATAGAGCACAGCCCTCATATCACGCTTCTCAAGCTCTGCCATGAGGAAGTCGAGACCTGCGAGAATAGTATCATTATATACTCCTGGCTCTGATTGCAGTTTAGGTGCTATATGACTTGGAATGCCATCACGACCATCACCGCCTATAAGAACACGCACATTGTCAATGCCTACGGCACGCATATCGTCAAGTTCCTGTATGAGACGCTTACGATTACCGCCCTGTCCCTCACTTCCTAGGATAGCACCATACCAAAGGTTTGTACCCACATAGCGATATTCCTTGCCTTGCAGATAGAATTTTCCATCCTTAACAGAGACAAAAGAGGTTCCCTCCTCTGCCCTTGCAACCAAAGCAAGCAGACAGAAGAGAAGAACCACACTACACTTACTACAAACTAACTTAATCATTTTCTTTTACATTTGGAGTTCAAGGAGTACAAGGAGTAACGCTTCTTCGGCGCTTAAGGAGTACGAGACGATAGATATTTGTCGCAAAGTCCAAAGCAATAAAGACTATCGTCTTGTACTCCTTGAACTCCTTGTACTCCTTATTACTTCTTAGAATAAAGGAACGGCACCACAGGCAATCCCCTTACGTTATGCAGCTTGCCAGGGATGAAGTTCTTATAGCAATAGCGGATGCCCTTGATATCCTTCACCTCAGGACAAGCCAAGGTGAGATAGCATCCCTGACGCTTCACGTTCTGCCAAGCAGACGAAGCCCACACGATTGCATTATGCCATTTGCCATCAGCATCCTGAGCCTCAAAGCCTTCTATATTATCCAAGCGATCAAAGCCCTCATCACCATTCTTAAAGTAAAGATGCAAGACTTTTCCCTTTGCGTTTGGATTCTTCTCAACAGCAGTACCAGCAATTACAGCCTGTTCTTCTGTATTGGCATCTACCTCCTCCATATACTCAAACTCTGGAGCCTCAGCCGAAACACCCTCTACGCCATAGTCACGAGCAAGAGCCATATAGGCAAGTCGTTGACCAATCTGTCGTTTCTGAGCACCATGTATCTGCTTTGCCTCATAGTCATAGATAAGATCGCTCGTACATACACAACCGCAATTCTCCAATTCCTTGGCTATCGTATGCTGGGCAGCACGAAAATCCGCACCCTGAGTGCCATTCACATCATCATACCAATAAGGTGGAAGCTCAACTGTATAGATTGGAAGCTTGTCGCTCGGCTGATTCCACATCTTACGCCACAAGCGAGTCATAGTCTTGAAACGCTCAATATATTGCTTCTCATAACCCACATTCGACTCTCCCTGATTCCACAGAAAGCCCTTTATGGTATATCCTGCAAGCGGATTCAGCATTCCGTTGAACATCACCATTCTCTGGTGATAGTCGTTAGGAGAAACTGGTGTGAGTCCATCAGGATAAGTCAGAAGCGTGTCCTTCGGCAACCAGCCCTCTACGCATGAGCCACCCCAAGAGCAGTTTATGATACCGACAGGAACATCAAGCATATCAGCTAAAGTAGTGGCAAAGTAATAGCCACAGGCAGAGAAGCGTGATGCTGTCTTAGGTGATGGAATCTCCCATTTACCCTCAACCTTCTTCTGAGGCTCTGGCTTACCCACCTTCGGAATTGTAGCAACGCGAACAGAGTTACAATACTTTCCTGACTGGGCGATTGTCTCATTAGCTCCTTCTATCGGACAGTTCCAGAAACCGCCCAAAGGCATCTCCATATTTGATTGTCCAGAACAGAACCACACCTCACCAATCAGCACGCCGTCCGACACCTTGGTGTCAACAGCCACAACCTTTTTATCCTTGTCAGGATCTGACTTGTACTCGGAAAAGGTAACTTTATATTTATTAAAGGAAGCATCTGGAGTTTTCACCTCCACCTTCCACGAACCATCAGCATCTACCTTTGCAACATACTCATCAGCCGACCAGTTCGCTGTTACCTTAATATAATGGCCTACCTCTGCCCATCCCCACACCTTAGCCTTGGTCTGTTGTTGCAGAATCATATTATCTCCGAAGATTTCAGGAATCTCCAGAGCATTGGCAGTAAGAACGCCCATTATGGAAATCGTAAAGGTTAGAAGTCTTTTCAACATAATCAATCATTATTTGGGAATTATTTCCAATTTACGACTGCAAAATTATAGCATTTCCCCTTCATCCCCTTACACTATTTTGTCATTTTATAATACGTTCACACAAATCGTAAAAAAAATCATTCTCTCCTGAAACAGAAGAGAATGATTTGGCATATTTTCCGCTAAAAAAGTATCATGTAGCTATACGATTACATGTTTCTTATGATAGTTTTCCCTAAACTCCGTTGGCGTGCAGCCCTTGCGTTTCTTAAAAATACGGTTGAAATTAGAGATGTTGTTAAAGCCACAATGATAGCATATCTCCACAACAGCCATAGTACTGTCGGCAAGAAGTCGGGAGGCATGACCAAGACGGATGTCTATGATATATTCTGATATACTCTTGTTTGTGCGTAACTTAAAGAAACGACTGAACGCCGTAGATGTCATAGAAACAAGGTCGGCAAGATCCTGTAGCCTAATCTCCTCACGATAATGTGAATCTATGTATTCCTTTACTTTCTGCACCCTACGGCTGTCGGTCGTCATCTTAACGTGTGCAAATGCGCTGGACGACAACAGCTTATAGTCAGAACTTATAGAGAGCTCGTACATCAGCTCAAAGAACTTCATCACACTATAAAAGCCTGGCTCCATATTGACAAGTTCGTTAATACGATCATACACCCTCATTATAGTCTTCATGCCAAATGCAACACCAACATCAGCCCTATTGAAGAGGTCGCGAAGCGGTTGCATGTGCGTCTTGGCAAGAAAGGCATCAGAAAATAGATCCTTTGAGAAATGAATGGTAACCTCACGAATATCCGCGGACTCACACTCATACTGTTCCCAGGTATGCTCAAGTCCGCCACCAAGAAGCGCAAGGTCATAATTTCCAAGCACCTCTATGCTATCGCCCACTACACGCCGATTACCCTGACAGTTCTCAACAAAGTTGATCTCCATCTCGTCGTGCCTGTGCATCGGATAGGTATGCTGTTTCTTATGGCGTTCTACCAGATGATAGCAATCCTTCTCCGTAAGGCGAGTGATTTCAGAAATTATCTCATTCATATTTTTGGGGGAGGAGTGTAAGGAGTACAAGGAGTAACGCTCCTTCGTCGCTTAAGGAGTACAAGACGATAGTAATAGCCACTAATACATTCGTCTTGCACTCCTTTGAACTCCTTGTACTCCTTATTACTCCTTAAAAATAAAAAAGGAATTTATTTCAACGTCAACGCAAGCTTACCAGCCTTGAGCCCATCACCTGAAACGGTGAGAGAAGCCTTGCCGGCAGTCTTCTGTGACTGAATCAGCACCTGTGCATAACCGTTGAATGCCTTTACCTTGAAATCGTGAGTATTGATGTCGGTTGGTCTCTCTGGATCATGACAAGCAGGATCACCATTACCAACACCAAGAATCTTAACGTTACCTTCAGTCTTCAGAACGAGCTGCTTACAAGCATCTGGAACAACACGTCCCTTAGCATCCTTCAGACAAACGGTAACAACGCTAACATCAGCACCATCAGCATTAATCTCTGTACGATCGGCTGTCACGTCAACAACAGAAGCCTCGTCTGTGGTCTGGATAACCTCCTCCAAAGCAGGCTTTCCGAATCTGTAGCCAACAGCCTTTATCTCGCCTGGCTCATATACGCACTCCCATTCAAGGTGTCCGTTCTGAGGCACATACTTCTTTTCAAGTTCCTTACCATTAACAATCAGCTGCACCTGCTCGCAGTTAGAGTAAGCCCAAACGCTGATTGTATCGCCCTCATGTCCCTTGAGATTCCAATGAGGGAAGATATGCACGGTTGGCTCATAAGTCCACCAAGACTTCAGATAGTAAGCCTCGTCCTTAGGGAATCCGCAATAGTCAAGAATACCAAACTGTGATGTGGTAGCAGGGAACTTCAGCGGATTTGACTCACCACGATAGTCGAAGCCTGTCCAGTAGAAGCAGCCTGAAGCCCAAGGACGAGCAGCATAGAACTTCCATCCGCGCTCTATACAGTTATATACGCTATCAGGACCATTAGGAGCACGGTTGAGAGCCTTCATCCATCTGCCTTCAGGATCATCATAATAGATTCCACGAGTACCGCAACCAGATGTTTCCTCTGAGCCATAGCACTTACGCTCTGGGAAAGCCAGATGCAAGCTGTCGATAGGATTCTGAAGGATATAGTTGTAACCTGCCACGTCAACAGGATCCTCTACCGAAGGACCGCCACTTGTCGGGAACGTGATAGGACGTGTAGTATCGAGCAGACGGCAGTAGCTACGCATAGCAGCCGCGATACGCTTACCACGCTCATCCCATTCCAATCCCCACTCCTCGTTACCGAGACTCCAGAGGATGATACTTGGATGATTCACGTCGCGCTTAATCATCTTCTCCAAGCACTTAATCTGATATTCACTCGTACCAGAAAGACGGTTCTCGTCAATAACAAGAATACCGAGAGAGTCACAGATGTCAAGCAGAGCTGGTGTCATTGGGTTATGGGCAGAACGATATGCGTTACATCCCATCTTCTTCAACTGCCTCATACGCCACAGGAGCAAGGCATCTGGAATACCAGAACCTACACCGGCATGATCCTGGTGCATGTTCACACCCTTCAACCTCGTGCGTACATTATTTATAAGGAAGCCATTCTTCTTATGGAACTTCACCTGACGGCAGCCAAACTTGGTGCTTACAGAGTCAACAACCTTCTCATTGACAAGCAACTTTGACACACAAGTATAGAGATATGGATCGCCTGGAGTCCAGAGATGTGGATTCTCCAACGTGACGTCATACTTAAAGGTACCGCTCTCAGCAAATTTACGGGCTGATACATTGGTATATTCACGTCCCTCACCATCAGCAGTCAGCACGAGATTACCCTCTGCGTCATACACGAAATACTGCATCTTACACTGAACGGCAAGGTCTGAGCAGTTCTGCACACTTCCCTTGAAGGTAATAGCTGCCTTATTGAAGTTATTGTTAGAGAACTTAACACGAATGCCGATACCATCGGTTGGGATATGCACGGCATCAGTCTTCAGCATCTTCACATGACGATAGATACCACCACCCTCATAGAACCAGCCTTCCTCCATAGTAGCATCTGAACGCACACACACCACGTTGTCCTCACCAAACTTCAGATAGTCGGTAATATCATATTCCTGTGACAGGTATCCGCTCTCCTCACCACCGCAATAGAAACCGTTAACCCATACACGACTCGCACGGAAGATACCATCAAAGATAAGCTCGATGTGCTTACCCTGATCCTCCTTGTCTATATGGAAAGTCTTACGATACCAACCAACTGAGTTTTCCGGGAACTTATATCCCACAGCCTTATAGCCATGAGAGTGACTTGCTACGGAGTCAAAAGGCAAATCCACGACGAAGTCGTATGGAATATCTACGGTCTTCCAATCCTTATCATCAAACTTAGGACTGTAAGGACCGTTATTATGAATAGAGTTTGCCTTGGTAAGATAGTTAAAATACTCCGTACCGCATCCGAAGTCCTTTGTTGGGTCAGCAGCATTACCAAGGTGGAACTTCCACCCCTCATCAAAATTGATAAGAACACGCTGAGCCATTGCAGGTGTACAGACACATGCAAAGAGTATCGCTATGAAAAAAGAAAAATGTTTATTCATATTAGGTTTATTAAGCCCTCTCCTTCTCCCCCGAGGAGACAGGACTTTTAGTATAGCATTATTGTATCCCTAAAGCTCCCCCCTTGGGGGGATGAAGGAAGCTTCTTTTCTTAGCGGAGAGAGGGGGATTCGAACCCCCGATACGCTTTTGACGTATACACGCTTTCCAGGCGTGCCTCTTAAGCCACTCGAGCATCTCTCCAGATTGGTTGTTAGGTGATGGGTGATAGGTGATGGCGGTTTGTACTATACGCTAACACCCAACACCTAACACCCATCAGCTAATTGCGAGTGCAAAGATATACAAAAAAAATGGAAACTCCAAATTTTTTGCATAATTAAAGTATAAAAAGCCCCCCAGCCTCTATTTAGCGACTGGGGGACTATATTTAGTATTCTGTTTTAGAAGAACTTTCCACGAAGAGAGACCTTCAATACTGGATAGATTGAGAAGAAATCCAGTACCTTCTGAGTATCATCATCCTTTGGCAAGCCATACTTGCTAAGGAGTTCACACTCCTTGTCATTATCATAAACCTTGACCTTACCATTAAACTGACAACCAAGCTCTACACGGAAGCCGAGATTGTTCTTTGGAACAAGACGCCCCCAACCAAGTCCGAGATATGGACGTACGCTGTTTACTCGTGCAGAAGCATCAGCTGTCTTATCATCAGCAAGAGGAAGCAAATACTTACCTACTCGAATATAGCTATCCTCGGTAGTATTCTCTGTCACTTTACATGTACCCTCAACAGATGCTATTTCCTTACTTGCGAAAGAAATACCAGCAGCAACGAACAAATTTGAAGCAAATCCCTCCTTGTCTGCGAATGGATATACGCTACCCTTGAAATCGAGAGTAGCACGATTCATCTTTGCCTTGACATTAGCCTTACCAATACCATGCATGTGGTACTGACCATCCTTATTATAGATATAGAAAGCATTACCATCCTCAGTACGAGAAAATCCTGGAGCCCAGTTCACGCCAAACTCCAACTCTGCGTACTTAGTCATGTCCGTAGCAATACTTGCATTAAAGCCTTCTGTACCAAAGCCAACACCCCAACCGAGATGATTACCAACACCTGTTTCCTCCTGAGCCACAGCAGAAGTGAGCGACATAATCATCGCCAATCCTGAAAGAATTAATTTCTTCATAATAATTAATATGTTTTACACTAAAATTTTATCTTATAATAAATTACGAATTACCTGCTTCGAATTACGAATTACTAATTACGAATTACCTGTTTAGCTTTTATCGCTATATTCTCAACGAATTACCTATTTAGAGCTTGATTCTCAACGAAAAAGAGTAAATAAGTAATTTGCAATTCGTAATTTGTAATTATTCAAGGTGCAAAAGTACACCAAAAAAACAAAACAAACGAATTTTTGTCGTATTTTTTTACAATTAAATGAATAATTGTTGTTTATACGCGAAAAAACAAGCACTTCACAACAACATTTAATAAAATGTAAGTTCGACAAATTCAATACGAATATGCACCTTTTGTGCTTGGACTGTTGCGCTTTGCTTGAAACATTAATTAATGTTATGCGACAGCAAAAGTAAATCGTCGAATTAGCGTTATCTTAACGTGAGTTCGACGAATTTAAAACGCTACGCTTGGCTACACGAATTATCGTGAATTAACCGTAAATTATCGTAAATCCTAACGAAAAGGAAAGTATTTACGGAAAATTCACGTTTAATTCACGGGAATTTACGTAGCTCCACGCAGTGGAAAATAAGAAAACTATATTTCGTCGAACTTACGTTATCTTACAACCTGCATTCAAAATTCCTTTGCGTCTTTGCATCTTTGCGTTTTTCCACCATTTCCTCAGTTAATCGATGTCAAAAAACAGACGGACAATCAAAAATATCACACGAACATCGCTAAATGCGCAAACTTTTTAGTACATTTGCATACGTATTTGCAGAGTCATATACCTAAATCGTATAACTAAGATGTTCACCTAAAAAGTATTTACGACGAAAAAATCACATTTTCTGTGAACGAAATCTCTTTTCGTGTGTATTACTATATAGAGAATCTTCTTAAACCCAAAAACAAAAACAAATGCTAAAACAAACTTTTATAACATTGTGCCTCATACTCAGCGCCATAGGTTGCTGGGCACAAAAGGTGTGGAAAGAACCGTCACAATTTTTCCAGAACAACTACATCTGCTATCCCACGATAGAGGAAATCGAGTTCAAACAGGAGGAAACTATTTTGCACATACGTGTTGAATACATATCGGGGCAAAAAATCTCTTTCCAAGAAAGCACCGTACTCATAGATCAGGATGGCAAGAAATATGCCATAAAGAGTGCTGAACCTACACGCAGCAATGAAGAACCTTGCGAATTAGGTTGGGAGACAACTATTCCCCGAAAGGGATATGGAGATTATGCCCTGCATTTCGAGCCACTACCCGAAACTACCGAGCGCATTCAGTTTATAGAGAACTACCATAATGACGGATTCAAAATATGGAACATCACCGAGTCTGACTATAAGCCAAAGGTAAAGGATAACCTCTTTGACTCAAACTGGCGCAATGCCCAGACTGGCGACTGGATTCTCGGTCTCTATGCCAACAATGCCGTGTATGACTGCAAGGTGTGGAGTTACGAGGAGAAGAGCGACAAGAAAATCACCCTCACCGACGGACAACGACATCTCACCATAACAATAGGAAAGGAGAAGAACGGCACGCGCCAGTTTGTTATCGACGGTAAAGAACTTACTCTGAGCAAGTTCAGCAACGGTCTGCCAGCTTATCCTACCACCGACAACACAGCTTTCTCTACAGAGATGAAACAAGGCGAGGCAACAATAACAGGTATCATCAAGGATTTTCCACATGAGATAGGCGACCTTAAAAAATCTCTGAAATTCATTTCAATGAATGCAATAATCGATACACGCGGCAAGGATAATCTTAAGATCGACATACCTATTGACTCCACCGGCGTGTTCTCCGTAAAAGTGCCGGTCTATGGAACAAGCCAGATACTTATGTGGCCTTCTGTTAACAACTGCGTAATATGTTCCTCAACCATCGTTGTTGAGCCGGGAAAGACATACTTCATGGTTCAGGACTGGAGCAGAAACACATCACTATTCATGGGCGATGGTGCACGACTAATGAACGAGCTTTACGCCTTTAATGCCTTAGTGCCTTTCACGTTCACCTCGCAGAACCATGTGCTTAATCCTGACATCATCGTCAGTTTCAAAGACAAGTGCATGAAGAAACTTGACCTCGCCAACGCAAAACTGGCTAACATGATTGCCAATAACCCAACCCTCAGCAAGCGTTACCGCGACTTCACCAACGAGTATAACCAGAAGGCGACAGCCGAATACATCATCATGTCACATATTGCCGCCCCCGAATACACTCTGCCGTCAGAGGTGGTAGAGGCAGTCAACAAAATTGCAGAAATCAATACATCCCTACCGCTATCGCTCACACAGAGTTTGTCAAACTACCTTTACACAAAAGAATTTTACGAAAAATCTCAGATGCGCCATAGATACGAAGCCACCCCCGACGTCTATCTGTCGTTCGAGAAGAAAGGTCTCATCAAACTCAGCGATGAGGATCGTACCTTGCTCGCCAAGTGGCAAGAAAGGAGCAAGGCTATGGACGAGGCTAACAAACTTACTGGCAAGGATCGTCATGATGCATTTACTAAAATCATCGAAGAGCACATTGGCTACGACCTTACCAACCAGTTCAAGGAACGACCAGACATAAAAGATACTTACGACCAGTGGGTACCCTCTAATGCGAGGATGATAGAGATAATAGCCGACTCACTATATACCGATAACAACCTACGCGACTTCTTCAAAGCACGCGCATTGGTACACTTGCTTTCAGAAGAAAAGAAGCCACTCGACGATGAAGGACTCGCATTACTTGACAAGATAGGCAACAGCGACTACAAGGCACAGATCAACGAGTTCCAAGAGCCATTCAAGAAAGAAATGGAAGAAAAGGGAATGCGTGCCAACGCCGTTATCCACCCTGCATCTGATGCAAAAGGACTTACCGACGGTAAAGCCATCATGGATAAGCTCGTAGCTCCATACAAGGGCAAGATAGTATATGTTGACCTCTGGGGCGTTGGTTGTGGTGGTTGTATGACATCCCTGGAGTACCATTCTCCAGCACTCAAGGAGGCAGTCAAAGACTATGACATAGTATTTCTCTACCTTGTCACCGAGAAGAACGAAGATCGTTGGAAATACTACATTTCCGAGTTCAACCTCACAGGCAAGAACGAGGTGCACTACAATCTGCCAAGCAGTCAGTTCTCTGCAATCGGCAAATACATAAAGAATTCAGGAATACCGACCTATTTGCTCTACGACAAACAAGGCAACATGGAGGTGTTAGACCGCAATCACGTAGTCAACCCACAGGGATTCAGAAAGAAAATCGAGGAAGTAAGTCTTTAAATGAAAAATGAAAAGTGAAAAATGGGGAAATACAAATTACGTTTAAGCCTTTACAAGGCTTTTCATAAGCTTTTTCACCATACAAATAAAAAAATGCAGAAAATTTAAATCTATTTTTCGAGTATTACGTCTTTATTAATATACGCGACAACTCGATGGATAAAAGACAAACGCATCTTCGATGCTGAACTGATAATAATTACCAATCTTCTACCCCAAAAAGAGAAAAAATTATAATAATTATTGGAACAAGATTGGTAAGATTACGTCAGTTCGACGAATTCAAGACTGCGAGGGCTGAAAGCCCGATACCTAATAGGGCAGTCCGGATTTGCTTGCGATCTGAGCTTGCGAAGAAGGGCTGTTATTCGGTAGGTACGTGATTAAAGGAGCGCTGTAAGTGCGACACCTGAAGACTTTAGATGTCGGTCCTGCAGACCTCATCCCTCTAATATCGGCAAATATAACAGCCCTTCTTCGCAAGCTCAGATCGCAAGCAAATCCGGACTGCCCTTTTAGACATCGCTTCTTCAGAGCTCTTTCAACTATATGGTAATCAGCAATATACAACTGAAGAATTTTCGTCGAACTCACGTTAAATATTGCCTTCCAGGCAAGTCCGAACAAGCAAAACTTGTAAAACCTATATATAACAAAAAACAAATTTTTATGAAAAAAACTATTATTTCATTAATGTCGCTGCTCATCGCTACATGTAGCTGGGCACAAAAGGTGTGGAACAACCCCTATTCATTCTGCGATAAGAAGGACTGCCACCTCAAAGCAAAGGAAGTGGAGTTCAAGAAAGATGAAACAATCGTCCACATGAGCGTAAAGAACTATCCTGGCGGAATGATCTGCTTCCCTAACTACTGCGCACTCAAAGATCAGGACGGCAAGAAATATGCCATTAAGAGTGCCGTACCTACCCGTAGCGATGAGGATTCATGCTACGTGGGCCAATGGGTTTCCATACCCGAAAGCGGAATAGGCACCTACTCCCTACACTTCGAGCCTCTTCCAGAGACTACCGAGCGCTTCCACTTCATAGAGAGCTTTGATCCTAACGGTTTCCTCGTATGGAACATACACGAACCAAAGCAAGCCACCACTACCGAGCTTTTCAACTCTAACTGGCGCGATGCACAGACGGGCGACTGGGTGCTGAGCCTCTTCAACGACAATGCCGTGTACAATAACTCCGTTTGCAAATACGACGAGAAGAGCGACAAGAAGGTGGTTCTCAACAACGGTAAGGAGAAAACCACTATCGTTATTGGCAAGGAGAAGGACGGCAAACGTCAGTTCACTATCAATGGCAAGAAGATCACCCTCGAATGCCTCGGCTCTACGATGCCAGCCTACCCTACCGACGATAATACAGCCTTCAATCCTGAGCTGACAAACGGCGAGGCTGTCATCGTTGGCTGGATTAAGGATTTCCCAACAGCTATCAGCGACCAGAAGCCAGGCATATCCGTGTGTATCAAGAATATCATAACAGGCAAGGACACCTACGTCACCAATGCCACATTCGACGATGCCGGTCAGTTCACACTTAAAGTAAAGCTCAACGGCACTCAAGGCGTCACCTTTAATGAGGTTGTCAGAGACAGAAATATATTTGCTGCGCAGATGGTTCTTCAGCCAGGCAAGCAATACTACATGATGCACGACTGGAAGAATGGCACATGCCTCTTCATGGGCGATGATGCCCGTTTGCAGAATGAGCTTCAGGCATTTCCTTGTGCCTACGAGAATATGTACGTAGCCGATTATAACATCAAGGTGAAGAGCTACGAGCAGACGGTGGCTTTGCTTGACAACTACGTTACAAAGAACCCTACCCTCAGCAAGCGCTATCGCGACTTCATCACCGAATATACAAGATACGAGGCTGCCGAAAACATCATACGCTCACAAGACGAGATAGGGGCTGCAAAGGCTGCGGATAAGTTCACCACCCCTAATCCATCACTACCTTTGTCGCTCACCTCAACACTCAGTAACTACATAACAATGAAGAGCAACCTCACGCTATCACAAGTCCGTCAACAATATCGTGCTACTCCTGAGCTCTTCTACTCTTTTGAGAAGAAAGGTATGATCAAATTCAGCGACAGCGACCATGAACTGATGAAGAAATGGCAACTGTACGAAGAGAAGAACAAGGAGATGAGAAACTGCAAGACACGACAGGAAATGATGGCTATATATGAAGAGATGGACAAGATTATCTCACAAGCCGAGCTCAGGGCATTTCAGGAAAGAGCTGACATAAAGAAGGTGTACAAGGAATGGGCTCCTAATAAAGATAAACTGTATTGCCACATCATAGACTCTCTCTTCACCGACCAGCTGACACGCGACTATTGCCGTACTCTCGCAGTAGGTAACGAACTGGCATATCGCAAAATGTTGTCAGAAAGTTCTACAATCATCCTTAACGGCATCACCAACAACTTTTTCAAGCAACAGATTGACGAACTTAAGAACTATTACGCAGAGCAGTTAAGACTCAGCGAGGAGGCCGTGAAGAACGTCATTGCTCCATCATCCAACGTGGAGGGACTTACCGACGGTAAGGCTATCATAGAGAAGATGATTGAGCCATACAAGGGTAAGATCGTCTATATGGACGTCTGGGGTACATGGTGCCAGCCTTGCGTACAGGCTATCAAGGCATCGCCTAAGATGAAGGAGGCTGTAAAGGATTACGACGTGGTTTACCTCTACTTCGCCATCAGTTCTGAGGATGCTGCATGGAAGTCAAGCATAGCAGAGCTTGGTCTCACCAAGCCTAACTACGTGCACTACAATCTGCCTCGCAAGCAGCAGGATGCCGTTACTGAATACCTCAAAGTAGATGGTGTTCCTTTCTATGTTCTCTTCGACAAGAACGGCAACATGGAGAAGTACGACCGCGGTCATGTGGGCAACATAGAAGGCTTCAAGCAAAAGATTGCTGATCTCAGTAAGAGGTAACCCCTTCTACATAAAATTGCACCTTACGGTGCTTTGAGCTTTCAAGAGAATTATTCACGATGACCAGAAAATTTAACTCAGAAAATTATATTTTTCAAACGTTTCAAACGCAAAGACGCGGAGACACAGAGTCTTTTCTGAACACAAAATGCACAGAAGGAACAGAAAGTTAATGGCATAATCTATAATAATTATCCGCATATACTTGATAGCGTCCCGAACATCAAAAAGGTTGGAAACAGAATAGACGGGCTGAAAGCCCAACGAGCACTTAGCCTAGGGCATCACCCTAGGTATAGGGAATTTGACGCTTTCGCCCTGTAGGGGCAAAAGCCTTACCTCATATTAGAGCTTTTGCCCTTGCAGGGCGAATGAATTACATTGGGCATAATACCACAGGGCGTTGCCCTGAGCTATGTGCTTTTGGCCTTTCAGGCCGTTTTCCCTTCAACCGCCAACCTCTACAACATTCAGAGCAAACCAACGTCAAACTATTAATACCGTTGCAAATCCGTTGCAAATCCGTTGCAAATCCCATTTATCTCCCAATCATAGGAACGGACTTGAAGCGAATTAGAAGCGGATTACAAGCGAAGGAGAAACAGATCTGAAGTTAATGAAAAGAAATGGCTTGCGTTAGCTTGTTGAGCCTTGCGAAAAAATTCCAAAAAACAGGAAATGCGAGTTTTGAAAAAACTTTTTCGCAATAATCCTACATACCTACACAGCCATACGTACAATTTATTGACACACAAAAGCTTGCAGCGATTTCAAATATAGCGCAAACCTACACTAATCCTACACTAAACCTACACTATGAATGTAGGATGAGTGTAGGTTTAGTGTAGGTTTGACTGATATTTAAAATCCTTGTAATACGTTAAACCTGTGAGAGTTACAAAGGTCGCTGTGTAGGTATGTAGGATTATTGCAAAAAAGTTTTTTCTGAATACGAAAGGCACGAGATTTGTCGCAGCCTCACTGACCACAGGGAAGTAAGACACAAAAAAAACGATAGTTTCGTTAGTTCTGTGTTTTCCGTGTTCAGAAAAATAAAACCACAGATTTTGGGGATCTTAGGGATGTCAATCACAAGCGTAAGCAAAAAATCCTTTACATCTGTGAAATCTGTATTCAAGAATAAACTTCGCGCCTCCGCGTCTTTGCGTTTGAAAAATATAATTTTCTGGAATAAATTTTCTGAACACGGAATGACAAAAGAAACGGAAAGTTAATGATAAGGCAGCAAGCTGCTTTTAACTAACAATAATTGCCAATCTCACCAATCTTTTTCCATAAAATTATTTTTTACCGGTTAAAGATTGCGCAGATTGGGAACTTGCTTTAGCTTGTTGAGCCTTAGCGAAAAATTATTGTCAGTTCAAGCACCAAAGGTGCGCATTTGTATGGATTCGTGGAAATAACGTTAATCATCAACCATACAGGCCATAAAAACGTGAAAGCACTCGGACTTCACAGTTCGGGCGCTTTCTTCATGACTAATAATCTACTTAATACAATACACAATATTTTTATTGGGTGATGGGTGTTGGGTGATAGGTGATGGTGGTTTGTACTATACGCTAACACCCAACACCTAACACCCATCACCCACCATCTCTTTTACATCGGAATATTTCCGTGCTTCTTCGGTGGGTTGCTCTGGTTCTTGTTGCGAGTCATCTCGAGAGCCTGAATGAGACGGATGCGGGTGTCGCATGGCTGGATGATCTCGTCGATATAACCGAGCTGTGCTGCTGGCAACGGATTAGCGAACTTCTCCTTGTACTCCTCAATCTTCTCTGCACGCTCCTCTGGAGTAGCCTTGCGATAGAGGATGTTGCAAGCACCTTCTGCACCCATAACGGCAATCTCAGCCGTTGGATATGCGAGGTTCACGTCAGCACCGATGCACTTTGAGTTCATTACTATATAAGCACCACCGTAAGCCTTACGGGTGATGAGAGTAATCTTTGGAACGGTAGCCTCCGCGAAGGCATACACGATCTTTGCTCCGTGACGGATGATTCCGTTGTGCTCCTGCTTAACACCTGGGAGGAAGCCTGGTACATCCTCTACGGCAATGAGAGGGATGTTGAAGCAGTCACAGAAGCGGATGAAACGAGCAGCCTTGTCGGATGCGTCGATATCAAGAGCACCAGCGAGATAGTTAGGCTGGTTAGCCACGAAACCAACTGTACGACCTGCTATGCGTCCGAAACCTACCACGATATTCTTAGCAAACTCTGACTGCACCTCGAAGAAATACTGCTGGTCGCAGACAGGTTCGATGATGTCGTGAATGTCGTAAGGCATATTAGGATCGGTAGGCACCACGTTGTCAAGCTCATGACATACACGTGTCACCTCATCGGTGATAGGGCGTACAGGTGCATCCTCCATATTGTTAGAAGGGATGAATCCGATAAGCTCACGGATAGTCATCAGAGTCTCTTCATCATCATTGCAGATGAAGTGGCTAACACCACTAACAGAGTTATGAGTCTGTGCACCGCCGAGGGTTTCCTTATCCACATCCTCGTTGGTAACAGCCTTAACCACGTTAGGACCAGTAACGAACATCTGGCTCTGTCCCTTCACCATGAGGATGAAGTCGGTAAGTGCTGGTGAATAGCAAGAACCACCTGCACAAGGGCCCATAATAGCGCTGATCTGTGGGATAACACCACTTGCCATAACGTTACGACGGAAGATGTGTGCGAAGCCAGTAAGCGACTCTACACCTTCCTGAATACGTGCACCACCAGAGTCATTGAGTCCGATGATAGGAGCACCATTCTTGAGTGCAAGATCCTGTACCTTAGCAATCTTTTGAGCGTTAGCAGCAGAGAGTGAGCCTCCGAGCACGCTGAAATCAAAAGCATATACGAATACAATACGACCGTCAATCTTTCCGTAGCCCGAAATGACACCATCGCCCTCGAAACGCTTCTGGTCCATTCCGAAGTCGTTGCAACGATGTACAACGTGCTTGTCCATCTCGACAAAAGTACCCTTGTCGAGCAGGGTTTCTATTCTCTCTCTTGCTGTAAGTTTATTCTGCATTTTCTTACTCCTTTTTCACTTTTACAATAAAATTAAATTCTTCTTCGAAGGTGTTTCTTTGGAAAGTAAATTTGAAATAAATTAATCCAGTAAATTATTTTCTGGAAATTAAAATTCACTGACTTGAATTTACTGATAATTTACTTTCTAAAAGAACAGAGCACCGCAAGGTGCTTTATTTCTCTTCCGAAGCTACCTCCAGTTTAATAAGAACCTGTTCTGCGCGAACTGAATCACCCTCTGCGATGAGGACATCCTTTATGGTACAATCAGATGCCACCTTGTAGTTTGACTGCATCTTCATAGCCTCCATAGTGAAGAGGGTGTCGCCAGCCTTCACCTTGTCGCCCTTGCTGACATACACCTTAACGATTTTGCAAGGCATAGGAGCTGTTACGGTGTCAGCCTGAATGGCATCCTGATGTTTGCGCATTCTCATATACTTAGCCTGAGAATCGAGGATATCGATTTTATAGGCAGAGTAGTTGAGGTTTACTGTATAGTGCTTACCGCCCTCACCCTTGATGAGTTCGGCATTATAGGAGTTGCCTCCATATATAAGTGAGCAAGTGCCATTCTGAAGCATAGCCACATCAACGTCATAAACCTTTCCGTCGATGCTTATGCTCACCTTGTTTCCCTCCTTACTCAGAAGGGTCACTTCCTGTATTTTGTTTCCAACTTGAATTTCCAAGGCCTCTCCCCCCGCCCTCCCCCGTAGGGAGGGAGCCGGATTGCTAAAAGGGGGCTTATCCCGATTTGTTTCTTATTTTATGAGCCAATCCCCTCGCCGTCAAAAGCCGAACTGGCGTCAGCGGCTCCCTCCCTACGGGGGAGGGCGGGGGGAGAGGCCGTTTTATTACACCCTCAGTACTCCCTTCTGCAATCCGAAAGCACGCCATCTGCTGATAGCAGAACCGTCGTTAGATGGATTGACAGATGAGTTCTCCTCGAGGTTCATGAGATAATCTATGTATGCGGCTATGACAGCCATAGGCTCTGAGTCGTTTTTGAATCCAGAACGTGGACGCAGACGCTCCTCGTTGCGCTCAATGAAGTGGGTGTTATAGTTACCCTCCTTGAACTCTGGAACGTCGATGATACGACGCAGATAGCGGATATTGGTTGTCAGACCTGTTATCTTGTACTCATAGAGCACACGACGCATTCTCTCAATGGCATACTCACGGGTTGTTGCCCAAACGATAAGCTTACCAATCATTGGGTCGTAGTGAACAGGGATCTCATAGCCCTCATAAACGTATGAATCGATACGTGTTCCGATACCATGTGGCTCGGTGAGCTGCTGTATAACGCCTGGTGATGGCATGAAGTTATGCTCGGTATCCTCGGCACAGATACGGCACTCGATAGCGTGACCATGCTGACGAAGGTCTTCCTGCTTGTAGCGAAGTGGCTGACCGTCAGCTACGCGAATCTGCTCCTTAACAAGGTCAACGCCTACTACCTCCTCTGTGATAGGATGCTCCACCTGAAGACGGGTGTTCATCTCAAGGAAATAGAACTTATGGTTCTTGTCAACAAGGAACTCGATAGTACCGGCACCTACATAGCCTACAGCCTTTGCTGCAGCTACAGCCTTGGCACCCATCTCCATACGGAGGTTATAGTCAAGGAATGGTGATGGTGACTCTTCCACTACCTTCTGATGACGACGCTGAACAGAGCACTCACGATCGTAGAGGTGAACCACGTTGCCGTGCTTGTCACCGAGAATCTGGAACTCGATGTGATGAGGTTCCTCAACGAATTTCTCGATATATACGGTATCGTCGCCGAAGCCTGAACGAGCCTCGCCACGAGCTGCATTATACATCTCAACGACATCCTCTTCACGCTCAATGAGACGCATACCCTTACCACCGCCTCCCATGCTTGCCTTCAGCATAACAGGGAAACCGATCTTACGTGCTACCTCGATAGCCTCTTCGGCACTCTTCAGCGGTTCTTCAGTTCCTGGCACAACGGGTACACCAGCCTTGATCATAGTCTGACGAGCGCTAATCTTATCACCCATCAAATCCATGGTCTCAGGCTTTGGACCAATGAACACAAACCCTTCTGCCTCGCAACGGCGGGCAAACTCGGAGTTCTCCGAAAGGAAGCCATAGCCAGGGTGGATGGCATCCACCTGATGCTTGTGGGCAGCCTCAAGGATGTGATCAATGTTCAAATAACTGTCAGAGCTTTGCGCCCCTCCAATACATTCTGCCTCGTTGGCGAATAACACGTGGCGTGACAGGCGGTCGGCAGTGCTATAAACCGCAACAGAGCGTATGCCCATCTCATAGCATGAACGCATCACGCGTATTGCTATTTCACCACGATTAGCAACAAGTACTTTTCTAATCATGTATAAAAATGTTATGTGTTTCCGTTATGCCCGTGATCCCGCGGACACACGTTTTAATCGCAAATGGCAGGTCTTCTGACTTTATCCTTATCCGACACGTCTTCCCGGGCAATGACCCAGTGACTTGTTGTGTCGGAGTTGCAAGAAAGGACTCACAGCATCGGGTAATGTTGCAGACTTTCACTGCATTCCCGTCTTAGCTCCGACGCGTGCATTTTCAAGTTGAATGCGACGGTGAAGAACCAAATGCGATGCAAAGATATAAAGAATTATTGAACTAACCAAAAAAAACGCGAAAAAAACAAAAAAAGCACGGAAATTTCGAGCAGTACGGCCGAAAGAGTCCATTTCTTATTTTCCGTATCGTAAATGAATCAATCTGCGGGTTGTTATTTTGGGATGTACATACAAAAGGTGCCTTTACCGTAACGCAAAGGCACCTTTATACACAAGTTATAATGTCAGGCAAAAAGACTCATTACCAAGCTTTACCCGCAAAATAATTATCATCTTTTTCTTTATCATAGCCCTCTTCACCCTCAACCTCTTCAGGTATCATGAGTTCATTGAGTTCATCGTTAATGCCGATTTTCCCACTGGCCATATTAAGCAAACCTGTACGATGCTGAAGTTCGTGCTCCTTCATAAAGGGCTTCACATACACCTTCTTTTCCATAATCTTCCTTAACGTTTATTCATTATTACCTTCTTACCATTCACTATATAGAGTCCATTAACAGGCTTAGCCACGCGACGTCCCTGAAGATCATATACCTTATCGTCTTCTTCATTGCCGACAACGATATTATCCTCTATGCCAGTAGTCTCGCCGTCAAAGGCAAAGAATGCGCGGGCATTATCTGGCTGATTATAAATCAGATATGCCTTATTCTTAGCGATAGTACCATTACTTGTAAGCTTATAGAAGCCCACACCAGATGCAGGTTTATAGTACAGCACGTAGGCATTACCCGGATTCGTGATATCAACAGAAGTACCAACAAGATTGTTGTCGCTGTAATCATCTTTGCTCTTACCGGCAACCATACTCATCGTGATTTCACCAGTTGTTTCACTCTTCAATACCACACCTTCACCCTTGTTAACGATACCGTCTTCTATCTCAGTCATTGTAATCGACGTACCTGTCAAGTTCACCTTAAACACATGCGTTCCATCTGGTGCCTGATAGTTGCCAGCTTCGCTATAGAATGTAGTCCAGTACGCATCGTTTGCAAGATTTGCTGTCACGTCAATAGTAGAGATCTTTGTTCTGTAATGTACTGTGATGTTATCAACCCACATTATATCATCTTTACCATTTCTATTATGCCAAAATGTAAGGTTTGATGAATACACATCATTTATAGACCAGTTTTTATCGCTTCCTTCAACAACACCAGGCTGGCTAACCACCGTTGAACCTGGAATGTAAGATTTATAATCGTTAAATTTCAAATCCACTTTTGAGATTTCCACGCCATCATTTGATTCTATTTTAACGATTTTTCTTTTGGCAATACTTATACCTTTATTCGGATCATTTAAGCCGGCAGTTAGAGTAAAACCGCACTTTGGATCATCGGACACACCAAATTTATTGAAGGAAACAGTTTTTTCTTCAGACATCTCCAAATAGTACACTTTAATGCTACTGACCTGCACTGGACCACTTCCTGTGTTTGATATTTCAAGACTTGGAGAATCAACAGAATAGATATTGTTTACCGACCAGTTTGCACCGTCCCCCTCAACAATGCCGGATGTACTTTCTATCTGATTATCATTAGAACTAAAACACAAATCCACCTTGCCAATTTCAACACCAGTATTTGAGGTTATGGTAATTTTATCATTTGGTTGTATCAGCAAACCGTTTGCATTACTGATTGCGCCTTCTATCTGGATTTTGGTTCCCTGATAGCTCCAACCATTGTTTGTAATGAATGTCTCTGTTTGCACAAAATCATCCATCACAAAAGGCTTAGTCTTTTTCTTTTCCTGCTCCTGCTTTTTATAATATACGACTATCTGACATATCTCAAAATAGCCCTCATTATCTTCATCAACATCACTCGTGATAGTTAAAGACGTAGCATTTACATCAGATATTGTAGTATCAAAATTAGCACCAGTCTCAAAACCATTAGTCTCAATATTACCAGATGAAACAGACTCTCTTCCTGCAAATTGCGTTCCATCGCCATATTTATACTTAACCTTTGTTATAATTTCACCATTATTCGCCTCTATGGTAATTGTATGTCCCTTAGTTATATACAAGCCCCAACCATCAAACGCTTGCCCACTAATAGTGAAATGTTCACTTTGAAATTCCGTATCATTAGCAGTATTGAACTGTTCACTCGGATCAGATTCCTCCGCCACCGCACTTGTTACAGCCACAAGCAGCATGGCAAAAATAAATAACAATTTTCTCATAATTTAGGTGTATTTGTTTATAATAGTTCTATATACCGACATACAATTGCCTCATAACCAACAACTCAATCAAGACTTGCTTACAGAAACCGAACAATATACCATCAATCAAGTCACCTTTATTTATCCTGTAATTTCGAAGTTGCAATTATGAACCGTCTTTATGGGAAGTGACATATTTGATAACTACATATTGACATCTGCACAGAGACCATAGATGTTTTTGGGGTGCTTCTTCGCACGAAAGAAAAAGTGCGTGTCAGACCAAAAGGCTGGCGCACGTTTTATTTTCTGAGTGCTTCTTCGCACGAAAGAAAAAGTGCGTGTCAGCCCAAAGGCTGGCGCACGTTTTATTTTCTGAGTGCAAAGTTAACAAAAAAAATTAATAATCACTCATTTAAGTGTTAATTTTATTTATATTTCCCTCAAAAAACCTAATTTTCAGTCAGATTGCATCAAAGTAAACGTTCTATATTTATTTATGCAATCAAGAATTAGAGAGGAGAATCCTTTGCCTTTTCTTTGCCTTTTCTCTACCTCCGCTTCTCCTTCGCTTCTAATTCGCTTCAAAACCGTTTCAGTTCCCATTCATGGAATAGATGAAAAATGGGAGTCACATAAGACTTACATGGGAGTTACATGGGACATACTTCTCAGCGAAAGACTTTCTTTATATCACCATTCTTGTAACGTATAATATTCAAGCCTCTACTGATATTCCGAACACGAACTCCCGAAGTATTATAGATGCCCTCTATACCGGCAACGCTTTCGGAAGATAGGGTTGAGACGCGCGTCTCTTGCTCTGGAGCGTCATAGCCAAAGTAACTGTCTTCGAGAGCCAAACGATCAGTAATCCACTTTTCTACACGACTGGCATCATCTATATAGCCAAACCTTGAATACGGTTTAACACCCGTTGTGGTGCCTGTAGCAACCCATAGCCTATAATCGCTCCTACACGTATCGCCAGCATTGTAGGTTAGGGAGTCTTCATAATCGGCAAAAGAGTAATAATCAGTCCAATCTTCTACTGACTGCCAATTAGGGTTGAGAACCAACTCGTTGTAGCAATAGCTGTCGGCCCATTTCTGTTTCTCCATATCGTAGGCTTCCTCTCCCACCCTACTACTCCAGTCGTTGACATATTGCATTATGTGCTCCACAGAGAACACGCCTCTTGAACGCAACTCGCAATATCTGTCAACTATATCCTGCCAATAGTAGGTCATCACCCAATACGTAGGACCATTACCGATAAGCCCCGACATTCTATAGTCGTCATTAATCCAACTCCAATCGGCAGGCATGACAAAAGTTCCCGTCCATACGTTTCCGAAAATGCCATCCAGATCGTAGGGAGTGAGAAACCATTTCACTCCATCGTAGGTAAGCCATTGCCAGTTCTTTCTGAAACCGTCATAATTCGATGTCACAAGACTGAAAACGACATAATCAACAATTCCAACAATATCATATCTCTCGGCAATGGCCGACCTCATCGCAAGACTATCCGCCCCACTTCTTTCAAGCGCACTAAGCTCATCCCAATAACCGCTTGCACGCAAGATTGTTCTCTTCACCGCAGCGGTCCTTACATGATCAGGATCAGAGGCATCATAGTACTCCGACTTCTCATCAACGAGTTCCGACGGCTCATCACCCTTATATTCAGCCTGCTTATATTCCGCAAATTTCGCCAGCTTATAATACAGGGTATCACCCTCAGTAGCCACGAACTTATAGTACTGTTGAGAAGTGTCTGTCAGTTCCTCTGTATTCAGATCTTTGAGAGGCACAAAGGTCTCTACACAACAAGAATCATTCATTTGCGACAATTCAGTACTATCAGTAATCTCCACATATTCATATCTTGGAATTGCCTTTATCGTGGCGGATATCAGATTCTTCGGATTCCGCACCTCGATATTAGTCCAGTCAACGGTACCAATCCAGAAGGTGGCACCATCAAACGTGCCATCTATGTGTATGTGGTTGGGATTGTCTTTCTTCTGTCCTGTATTCTTCCTATGCTTTTTGAGTTGCCAGGCAAATATACCATAGTACTCACCATTCAGATACACTATGCAGGGAAAACCGTCAGGATAGCAACGTGCCTTACGGTCAATCTTTTCCAAGCCGGCACGTTCAAGATACGAATCATGGTCAGCCACAACATCATCAAACAGCTTGTAACCAATAGTCGCTATACCACGGAAATAGTCGGTGTAGTAAGCCTTGAAGTGGAAGGCATCCTGAGTTACCCATTTGCCAATGCTAAAGTCGGCAGTTTCATCTCCCTCCCAATCATCTTCGCAGAAATCCACCGCAAAGTTCTTCTTCACAAAGACCAGGGAAGAATTGCCCTGTGCATTCAGAATTATCTTCTTCTTGAAATAATTGCCATTACCATCGTAACATTCAAACCATGCATGCATGTCATCGTTCTTCTCTATCGGCATAGCTTCGATTTCGGTAATATTGACGTAAGCACAACGTGGTTCGTCTATTGCTATCATGCTTTCTGAAGACAAATCAATAACGGTAAGCGAATCAAACCCTTCGCTTACTATTTTCTGATAAAAAGGGGTGGTAATATCAAGTGTTTGTGAAACAGCCACTCCCTCACCAAACAAAACACTTATTATCAGCAGAATGCAATATCTAATCAATCTCATCACAATGAACTACCGGACTACAGTCTTACACCTTAAAAAGCTATGAACACGAAACAAACATTGAAAATAGTTGAGAATGCAAAATTACACAATTTTTCGGGATTACCAAAATAATTTGTGTTAAAATTTCAGGGAGCGAAAAAATAGGCGGACATTCACTCAACGTGAACATCCGCCCGAAGGTGTTTATTTGAGATATTTGGGAATGGATCTCCAATTTATAAGTGAAGAGATAAGAGTGAAGAGTTAAGAATTTATGTCAGAAAAAATGTAACTCAAATTCTTCACTATTAACTTTTCACTATTCACTTAGAAAGGTACGCATCTACCTTCTTCGCTGCATCGCGACCGCTTGCCATAGCACGAACTACGAGACTTGCACCATTGGCAGCATCACCACATACGAAGACGTTAGATGGGAACTCTGGCTGCTGTGGCTTGAGGAAGCCCATAGCAAGGAATACGATCTCTGCCTTGATGATCTCTGGCTCACCAGCCTCAACCATGATAGGACGACCGCCCTCTGGATTTGGTTTCCAGTCAATTGGCTGAACACGCACACTTGTGAGCTTGCCATTCTCGCCAAGGAACTCAAGAGAGTTGATATTCCAACGACGAACGCAGCCCTCCTCGTGTGAAGATGTAGTCTTCAGAGTGCGAGGCCAGTTTGGCCAAGGGTTCTGTGGATCCTCTGGACCCTCAACTGGCTTAGGCATGATCTCAATCTGAGTAACGCTCTTACAGCCCTGACGATGTGATGTACCGATACAGTCTGAACCAGTATCACCACCACCGATAACGAGGACGTTCTTGCCCTTTGCGGTTACGCGCTCCTCCTTAGAGAACTCCATGCCAGCGAGCACGCGGTTCTGCTGTGAAAGGAGTTCGAGAGCGAGGTGTACACCCTTCAATTCACGTCCAGGAATCTTGAGATCACGTGCTGTTGGAGTACCAGTAGAGATTACATAGGCATCAAACTTGCCCACGATCTTCTCCATATCAGCCTCAGAAACCTTATCGCCCTCAAAGTTGATAGGAGTGTTATACTTGAACTCAATACCCTCTTCTACGAGAAGGTTGATACGGCGGTCGATGACTGCCTTATTGAGCTTGAAGTTCGGAATACCGTAACGGAGAAGACCGCCTGCAGCCTCGTTCTTGTCGAAGACTGTAACCTTGTAGCCCATCTTGTTAAGACGGTTAGCAGCAACGAGTCCGGCAGGACCTGCACCAATAACGGCAACAGTCTTGCCATTACGCTTGTACTGCTGTGGAGTGATGAAGTTCTCGCGCCAAGCAGCCTCGGTTATTGCACACTCGTTCTCGCGGTTTGTAGTAGCTGCGTGGTCGGTAAGGTTGAGAACGCAAGCCTTCTCACAGAGTGCAGGACAGATACGTCCTGTAAACTCTGGGAAGTCGTTGGTATCGTTCAGACGACGATAAGCCAGTTCCCAGTCGCCCTTATAGAGAGCGTCGTTCCACTCAGGAGCCTTATTGCCAAGAGGACAAGCCCAGTGGCAGAAAGGTACACCGCAATCCATACAGCGTGAAGCCTGTTCCTTGCGGTCATGTGTATTCAATGTCTGTTCAACTTCTCCGAAGTCGTGAATACGGTCATTTATTGGTCGGTAACCAGCCTCAACGCGAGGCACGGTTAAGAATGCTTTAGGATTTCCCATAAAAGAGACC